>DAIDTV010000019.1 GCA_027457005.1 Chloroflexota bacterium | reverse complement strand
GACGTGATAGGCGCGGTACACGGCCGACGTGCCGTCGAAGCCGATCGTGTACTGCAGCCCGTACGTCTTCGCGTAGGCGAGGACGTCGGCGACCGACGACTCCTGGACGCTCACGCCGATGACCACCAGCCCCTGCGCCCGGTGCGTCTCGTAGACCTCCTCGATGGTCGGCGTCTCGGACTGGCAGGGGGGACACCAGGAGGCGAAGAAGTTGATCCACACGGGGTGACCGAGGAAGTCGGACAGGCGGATCGGCCGGCCCTGCAGGTCGGTGAGCTGCACCGGCTTGCCGTTGGCGGTCCCCACCAGCTCCGGGGCTCGGTCCCCGGGCTGGAGCCCCTGCTGCGGGGCCGCGAAGGCGACGAACGACGCGCCCGGCGTGGGCGCCGGCGGTGCCGCCGTGCCGATCGGCGTGGTGACGGCCTTGAGCGCGAGGGCCACGACCACCACGGCCACCGCGAGGATCAGCAGCTGGCGGCCGCTGAACGGGCCCACGACGCCGCGGCGCGCCTCGGGGGAGTCAGACACGCGGGGTCAGGTAGCTGAACTGGGCCGCGAACCACCCCAGCCAGTCGAACACCAGGCTCAGTCCCACCAGCACCACCAGCGAGCCGCCCGCCAGCTCCATCGCCCGCGCATGCCGACGGAGCGCGCGGAGGAGGCCGGGCACCCGGTCGATGGCGAGCGCGAACAGGATGAACGGGATGCCCAGGCCCGCGGAGTAGGCGGCGAACAGCACGCCGGCCTGCACGCTCGGGCCCAGCGCGGCCAGTCCCAGGATCGCGCCGAGCGTGGGTCCGATGCAGGGAGTCCAGCCGATGGCGAAGATCGCGCCCAGGCCGAAGGCGCCGAGTGGCGTGTGGCGGGCGCCGTCCAGGGGCACTGGTCCCGAACGTTCCAGCGGCCGCCATGTCCGCGCCAGCAGCCCGATCGGGATCAGGCCCGCCAGGTTCAGCCCGAGGACGACCAGCACGACGCCACCGACCTGTCGCAGGGTCGGCAGGTTGGGAGCCAGGATGCCGCCCGCGTAAGTCGCCGTCACCCCCAGGATCGTGAAGACGCCACCGAACCCCAGCACGAACGCGGCGGCGTGCGCAAACACCAGCCACCGGTCGCGGTCCGCGACGGCCTCCCCAAGCCGGCCGGCCCGTGCCGTGCCGTCTCCTCCCCCGACCACGGCAAGCGACGCACCACCCGTCAAGGATGCCTCTCCGCCGCCCGAACCGGCCGCGATCGCCCCGATCTGTCCGAGGTACGCCGGCACCACCGGCAGGACGCACGGCGACAGGAAGCTCAGGAGACCGGCCAGCATCGCGGCGGCCAGTGTCAGGTCAGGCACGCGCCGGTCCCCGGCTCAGCGCCGCCTCGGCGCGCGGAGCCGCCCCCAGCCGCCCGATCGCCGCGCTCACGCCGGGGCTCCGTCGAGCACGCGGTCCAGGAAGCCGCGGATGGCCCCGGGGCGCATCGCCAGCGGGAGGGCATCACCGCGCACCAGGAGCACCGGGATCGTCTCGAGGTATCGCGCGAGCAGGCCCGGGTCGGTCTCGATGTCCATCTCGTCGATCGCGGGGACCTCCAGGCCGGCGGCCCCGCGCTCGGTCAGCACGACCGCCAGCTCCTCGCGGGCGTCATCGCACAGATGGCAACCTCGACGGGTAAGGAAGGTGATGGTCGGGGGAGGGGAGGCGTCGGCCACCGCCGCATTCTAGGGCAGGGTCGCCGGCGAGCCCTCGACCGGGAGAGAGGGGCCCTGCGGCGGACGTACAATCTCGCGGCACGCCCCCGTAGCTCAGTGGATAGAGCGAGGCCGTCCTAAGGCCTGCGTCGGCGGTTCGAGTCCGTCCGGGGGCGCCAGAATCAGAACGGGATCCGGGGAGGCGAAGAACGGCGATGCGCCGCCAGTTGTGGTGGCGCGGCGAACGGCGGACGATGTGGGCGAGGTGCAGCGGGCTGTGACGAAGGGCGGCGCGGTGCCATCTTCCGTGGCCCAGTCGCAAGAGCGATGGCGAATCCCGTCGACGCTTCTGCCCGAAGGCGAGGGGCAGGACGTCTGGATCGCCGATGGTCGGTTCTCCCTCGCGCCGGTCGATCGGGCCGAGGCCCTCCCTGGACGGTTCGCGCTCCCGGGATTGGTGGACGCGCACGCGCATGTCGCA
Source organism: Chloroflexota bacterium (assembly GCA_027457005.1). Taxonomy (GTDB): domain Bacteria; phylum Chloroflexota; class Limnocylindria; order Limnocylindrales; family CSP1-4; genus JAJYNJ01. The sequence goes on along the minus strand of DAIDTV010000019.1, from coordinate 10,707 downwards.
TTGGCAGACTGGAAGCCGGTCGAGACGCCCCGCGCGACCGCAGCGCTCCGTGCGCTGGGTGGTCAGGGCGTGCTCCTGGTGCGAGATGTCGGTGCTCCCCACAGCGTGACGCTCGACATCGTGCATGAAGCCGGGCTTCCCCGCCTCATCGCCGCCGGTCGATGGCTGGCGCCCCGTGGCCGCTTCTTCGAGTCGTTCCACGACCCGGTACAACCGGACGCCCTGATCTCAGCCGCGCTCGCCGAGGTCGCGCGGGGAGCCAGGTGGATCAAGGTGGTCGCCGATTGGGCCACCGATGAGCTGTCATATGACCCCGACTCGCTGCGCGGCCTCGTCGAAGCCGTCCATCGGGCCGGCGCCCGCGTCGCCGCGCATGCCCAGTGGACCGGGGTGCGGGACGTGGTGGCGGCCGGGGTCGACTCGATCGAACACGGATGCTCGCTCGATGCTGCGACCGTCGACGTCATGGCCGCGCGGGGCGTGGCCTGGACGCCGACCCTGACCGCCTTCAATCGGCCGCTTCGCGCTGATGCCTCGCCGGAACGTCGCGAACGCCAGAGGGTCCTGTTGGACAACTATCAGACCCTGCTGGCACCGGCAGCGGCTCGCGGAGTGACGATCCTCGCCGGCACCGACACGGCCGGCACCCTGGTCGACGAGATCCGACACCTGATCGCGTTTGGGCTGACGCCGGTCCAGGCCCTTCGCGCGGCGACGACGGACGCCAGGGCATTCCTCGGAGTCACGTCGATCGGAGCCGGTGCACCCGCAGATGTCGTGACGTTCGAGGAGGACCCACGAGAGGATTCGGCGGCGCTGACCCGTCCGGCCGCCGTCGTGCTCGGCGGGATGCGGATCGCCTGACGTGCGCGCGCCCATCCACGGGCGAACCGGCCCGAGCGGGAGCCACCGGTGACGGAGATCGCCCTCATTTGCTCGCTCCGTGGGACGAAAGCACGGCGGCCGGCGCACGATTGGAAGAGGTGTACAGCCGTGCTCAGCCGCTCATGCGGTGGCGTACAGCGCGCCGACCGCACGATGAACCGCGGCAGGCGCGGCGCACGGGCGACTGGCGAGCCTGCGGTCGGACCGCCGGCCTCGGGGGCGTTCCCGGCAGCCATGAGGTGGCCTGCTCCCGTTTCAGCCTCTTGATGCCCGCCGCGTACGGGTGTATATCACCGGCGTCTGGCGGAGGGCGATGACACGCGGCCCGCGTCCCGGCCGCCTGAGCCGCGTCGAGCCACTGGCGAGTCCGATCCGCCCTACAGGAGCGGAGCCATGTCCCTCGACGCGAACCGCCGGGCGCTGCAGGGCTACCTCGTCGAGCACGATGAGCGGTACCTCGCCAGCGACGCGGTCTTCACCGACATGTCCAGCGGGCAGGAGTGGACCGGGCGCGAGGCCGTTGCCGGCATGCTGCACTGGTTCTATGAGGTGGCCTTCGACGCGACCTTCGAGAACCGGACCCTCGTCGTCGACGAGGAGCACGGCATGCTCGAAGGGACGGTCGTCGGGCGCCACATCGGCGAGTTCGCGGGCGTCCCCGCGACCGGCCGCAACTTCCGCGCGCCCATCTGTGTCGCGTACGACTTCCGCGACGGCCAGATCGCGCGCGGCCGCTTCTATTTCGCCGTCCCGGCCTTCCTGGCCCAGGTGGGCGCCGCCGCCCCAACGGCAGCCTGAGCTACCCACACGGCCACGCAGTCGCGGCGCACGAGGGCCGGCCCCGAGGGTGACATCGCGGTTGGCCCCGTTGACGCGGTCATCAGGCGGCCTCGGCCGTGCTGGAGCAAGCGGGCCTGCGCGTCATCAGGCTGCAGGATGTCCTGGTCCTGGACATCGAGGACCGTCCCGGGGCGCTGGCCGACCTCTACGCGCGGCTCCATGCCATCCCCGAGTACTCCAGTGTCCACTTCGCGTACCTGACGACGCGCGGCCAGATCGTCATGGGTATCGACCCGCCCGACCAGCTGGATACCGTTCGGGACGCGCTGGCCGCCGGTTCGGGAGGTAGCGGCTGAGCACGTTCGGGCGCTCGGGACGGCACCGACCAGCCGCATTCACGCTCGCGTTCTGAGCGCGGCCCCGAGGCGTCCTCGCTCGTGGTGGCCGAGGACGCCGGTGAGTCGCTGTTCGCGGGGCGTTCTCGTCGTGGGAGAGCTGCGCCGCGAAATCGAAACGCTCCGCAGGCGTGACGTATCGTCCGTCACGCGCTTGATGAGTCGCTCGCCGCGGTCACGGAGGGCTTTGCCTACAGGGTCCTGCCGATGGACCGAGCGGTGGCGGAGCCGTGGGGGCGTCGGAACGTCCCTGATCCTTACGGACCGGAGCGCGACTTCTCGATCGCACGGCCTGGCCGGAAGCGCAGCCGCGCGAACGATGGACAATGCCGCCATGGGCACCAGGCACGACTCGTGGACGCGACTGCTGCTCGCCGGTGGCGCCATCGGTGGCCCGCTCTTCATCGCCGTGTTCACGGTCGAGGGGGCGCGCCGTGAGGGTTACGACCCGCTGCGCGAGCCCGTCAGTGCCCTGGCGCTGGGAGAGCGGGGCTGGGTGCAGCGGACGAACTTCCTCGCCACCGGGATGTTGATGCTGGCCTGTTCGCGCGGGCTTGGACGCCTGCCGGCAGCCCATCCGGCTGCCTCACGCTGGGGCGCACGCCTGGTGGAGCTGTATGCCGTCGGACTGGTCGGGGCCGGCGTGTTCGTGACCGATCCGGTCGAATACGGCGCTCCCGAGCCCGGCGCTCCGATGGAGCCGAGCCAGCGCGGCATGCTCCACGGGCTGTTCTCGCTGCAGGTCTTCGCCGCCCTGGGGATGGCCGCGCTGACGTACGCCTCCCGCTTCGCGCGGACCGGCAAGCCAGTGTGGGCGGTCGCGTCGGCGCTCGCTGGAGCCGTCGTCCCGGGCGGTCTCGTGGTGTTCGGTCACGCGCTGTCGCAGGACGGCGGACTCCGCCCCGTTGCGGGACTCATCCAGCGCCTGACCATCTGCGCCGGGTGGAGCTGGATCAGCGCCCTTGCCCTGGCCACGCCATGCATGGAACACGAGCATGACGAGCCCGGCCGCTGAGCGCCGCGGGCAGCCGGCGATGGGCTTCTCGCGGCTCGCCGATGAATCCCCGGTGAAGCCCCGGCCCACGCGGAGTCTCAGCATCGACGCGCACTCGAGACGAACACGACGATCCAGGGTGTCAGCCGCGAGCCGTGGGTCCTCCGTAAGGCCGATTCCGGGTGGCGGATCGTTGACTACATGTTCAACCGATCCGGGCGTGTGGGCTCATGAGGTCCGGCGGCGGCCCCTCGACGCGCACGAGGCTGCCGATCCCGCCACGATCCTCTGACCATGCGGTTGCGTACCAGGCGAGCGGGTCGGTCGCGTTGCCGACAGTGCCCACGAGTCCGTCCGGGGGCGCTTGTCATGTACACGGCGTCGTCGGCACGGACCACGAGCGTCGCGTCCTGCGGGGTGTGGCCCGGCGTCAGCCACAGCTCCGAACGCGGCCCGAGCCGGTGCCCGTCGCCCTCGTGGTCGGTCCAATGGCGTCGCGGTAACGGGCCCTCGAAGTCGACCGCGTCGGCGTTCGGCACCGGGCGATGGTCATCGTGTGGTCGGGGTGATGGTGGCAGATGGACACGAGATCCACGTCGCCCGGTTCGACGCCGAGCGCGCGGAGCGCGTCGACGATGAGCCGGCGGTTCGCGACCACCCCGGGATCCGAGACGATCACCGTGTCTCCGTCCCGAATCAGGCAGATGCTGGTCGCTACCCGGTCGCCGGTGGAGTCCGCGGTCAGCAGGTCGACACGCGTCATGGTCCCCCTCCCGAGCTCGAAGCGACTCCCGACAGCGTAAGGACGGTGCGTAGGGCGGGGGCCAGGTAGGGCAAGCGTGCCGCCACGACGACCGGTGGCGACGGGATATGCTCGAGCGCATGCGACGGTGGGGCGTCACCTACGATACGGGTTTCATTCATGAGGGCACGACCACCCGCGAACGGTTCGAGCCGCGGATCGTCGGGCGCGAGCTCCGGATCATCCACGACGACCTCGGGTGCGACGCGGTGCGGGTCACCGGCGGCGACCGGGACCGGCTCGCACTCGCTGCGCGCCTCGCGACCGAGGCCGGGCTCGAGGTCTGGTACTGCCCGTTCACGTGCGATGTCGGAGAGACGGAGCTGCTCGACTTCCTGGCGGACGCCGCTGAGCGGGCCGAGCGACTCCGCGGGACCGGCGCCGACGTCGTCCTCGTCACGGGGTCCGAGATCGGCGTGTTCGTGCCGGGCTTCCTGCCGGGCGGCACGCTCGACGAACGCCTGGCCGTCCTGGCCCGCCCGGAGACGCTGCGGACTTCCCTGCCGAAGCTGCGCACCTGCGTGAACGCGTTCCTCGACAGGGCCGTCGCGATCGTGCGCGAGCGGTTCGGGGGCGCCGTGACGTACGCGTCGCTCCCGTTCGAAGGGGTCGACTGGGCGCCCTTCGACATCGTCTCGACAGACGCGGCCTACGGGTCGCCGGCGGACCCAGATCGGTTCCGGGCCGGCATTCGTGCACTCTCGGCTTCAGGCAAGCCCGTTGCGATCACGGAGTTCGGGTGCCCGACGTACCGCGGCGCGTCGGGGCCCGATGGTCACGGGGATCGGATCGTCGAGTGGGAGGAGGGGCACGCCGTGCGCCTCGACGGGGAGTACGGTCGCGCAGAGGACGAGCAGGCAGCGTGCCTGCTGACCCTGCTCGACCTCTTCGACGCGGAGCTCGTCGACACGGCCTTCGTCAACACCTTCGTCCGGTACGACCTGCCGCACCGGCCCGACGCCCGGGAGGATCTCGATCTGGCTTCCTACGGGATCGTGAAGGTGCTCGAGGACGACCTCGGGAAGTGGTATCCCGACATGCCCTGGGAGCCGAAAGCGGCGTTTCTGGCCCTGGTAGGGCGCCGCAGAATGCAGCGCCCTACAAGCGCACCAGCTCGGTGATTGCGCAGCGCGTTATCCCCAGGTCAGCTGCACGGAGCCGGCTGGCAAGCGCACCTCGAGGATCTCGGCCGCTACCTCGCTGGAGGCCAGTCGAACTGGCAGGCGCGCTGGACGGAACTGGCTCCTGTATACCAGTCGCTCGGCCTTGCCTGAGGGGTTTCATACCGACGCGGCCCACGTGTGGCGATCCAGGTGACCGCGTGCGCGCGGTGCGCCGGGGATTCGGCCTGGCGCCCCGATTTCGCGGGCCGATTACACTCGCCGGCATGTCCGCCGGTCAGACGGGGCCCGCCGCCGTCGAGCTCCGCAGCGTGTCGCGGAGCTTCGGCGCCGTTCGCGCGGTCGACGTAATCGACCTGCGCCTCGAGCTCGGGGAGATCGCCGCACTCCTGGGACCGAACGGCGCCGGAAAGACCACGACCATCGACATGATCCTCGGGCTCGGGCGGCCGGATCGAGGGGCCGTCAGCGTGCTCGGCATGTCGCCGGCCGCGGCGGTTTCGCGCGGCCTCGTCGGGGCAGTCCTGCAGACGGGCGGGCTCCTCAAGGACCTGACCGTTCGGGAGACGGTTCGCCTGACGGCGTCGCTGTACGCCGAATCGCGGCCGGTCGACGAGGTGCTCGAGCGGGCGGGGATCACCCACATCGGCGGACGGCTCGTTGGGAACTGCTCGGGCGGCGAGCAGCAGCGACTTCGATTTGCCCTCGCGCTGCTGCCCGATCCGGCGCTGATGGCCCTCGACGAGCCCACCGCGGGCATGGATGTCGAGGGCCGGCGCGACTTCTGGTCCGCCATCAGGCGTGACGCCGAGCGCGGTCGAACGGTGCTCTTCGCGACTCACTATCTCGAGGAAGCCGACGCCTACGCCGATCGGATCATCCTGCTGCGCCAGGGTCGGATCGTCGCGGACGGCACGGCCGCGGAGGTCAGGAGCCTCTCTGCCGGGCGATCGGTCAGGGCGATCTGGCCCGGAGCAGACAGGGCGACGCTGGCGGGTCTGCCGGGCGTCCGCTCGGTCGAGCTGCGCGGTGATCGGGTGATCATCCAGACGGTGGATTCGGACGCCGTCGCACGGTTCCTGCTGACTTCGACGCCTGCTCGCGACGTCGAGATCGTCACGCACAATCTCGAGGACGCCTTTTTGGCCATGACGAGCGACGACGGTGCATCCGCCGGGCAGGGCGTCCCGGAGGCGCAGGTCGCATGAACGCCAAGGCTTCGCCGGCGCCGGGCTCCCTCCAAGCGCGGCGAGCGCCGGCGCTCGGCGGGTTCAACCTCACGCTCCTGGCGATCGAGATCCGGCGTCTGCTGCGAAATCGGCGGACAGTCGTCGTCACGCTGGTGTTTCCGGTTGTGCTGTTCCTGCTGTTCCGCTCGAACAAGCGGTTCGTGGCCGTGCAAGGAACGGAGCTGACAGCGGCCACCACGATGATCGGCACCGCCGTCTACGGCGCGATGCTGGCGGCCACCTCCGGCGGTGCGATGGTCTCGATCGAGCGCGCGCTCGGCTGGAGCCGGCAGCTCCGGCTGACCCCACTCCGGCCGGCGGCCTACGTCAGCATCAAGATCGCGACGGCGATGCTGCTTGGCTTCCTCTCCGTGGCGGTGATCTACGCCGCCGGAGCGATTGACGGCGTGGCCATGAGCCCATCGACGTGGGTGGCCACGGGGATCCTTGCCTGGGCCGCCTCGGTCGTGTTCGCCTCCTTCGGGCTGTTCATGGGCTACCTGCTGCCGGCCGAGAATGTCATGCAGGTGATGGGCTTCGTGCTCGCCATGCTCGCCGTGCTCGGCGGCCTCTTCTGGCCGGTGAACTCGCTGCCGCCGGCGATGCAGACGGTCGCCCCGTACATGCCGACCTACGGCGTGGCCGCGATCGCCCGCTTCCCCTTGGTCGGCGGACCTTTCGATCCGACCTGGCTCGCGAGCATGATCGGGTGGACCGTCGTGTTTGCAGGCGCGGCGATGCTGCTGTTCCGGCGCGATACCCGCCGCGTCTGAAGACCTGGTCCCGCGATCTGAGATCGTCCATGCCCGCGGCCGCGAACTCCTTCGCCGGCGAGGTCGGCTCGCTCCGACTGCCGCGGAGGTCCTGGGGTGACAGGAGGCTCGAACTCCTGGCCGGATACAGAGTGGCCCCGGCCAGCCCGGTAACGGGCGACCGGGGCTCTTGTGCCTGCCTCGCAGCTGAGGCTTCGGCGAGGGCCGCATCACGGTCCTCCAGCCAGCAGCGGCGGGTACGAACGCGTCAGGCTGGGGCGGGGACCGTCGCCTCGGCGAGTGCCTTGAAGTCCTCGAGCATCTGGCGCATCTGCCGCTCCATCCAGTGCTTGCTCATGAGGTCCTGGATGAACTTGGGCAGGTGGCCGGGCATCTCATAGTCGGACTCCACGGTCAGCAGGGTGCCATCGCCCTCGGGCTCGAACCGCATACGCGTGTCCATGGGGCCCCAGTCGCTCCGCTCGTGGTAGAGGCGCCCAGGCACGATCTCGACGACCTTGTAGGTCGCCTTCATCTCGTGGCCCATGATGCGCATGCCGCCGACGTAGGTCGTACCGACCTGGTCCAGCGGCCCGCTGAAGTCCAGGTACTCCGCGCGCGGCATCCAGTCGGACCAGTGCGACGTGTCGAGGTAGAACGCCCAGACGTGCTCGACCGGAGCGTCGATGTGGATCGAATCCTCGAAGTGGTTCATGACCCACCTCCAGTGCGGGCGGGTCGGTCTCGCCAGTGGCTCCGCGCGGTCCCGGCGGCCAGGGTGTGGGCCGCGCGTCACAGCCCCCCGTGCGCAATCGAGCATCCGCGCTTGACCGGCGCACGGGCAAGTGCCGTCGGGACCCTTCGCCCCTCATGGTGTATCCACCATCCACGCAGGGGAGTTGAACGGCGGGCCGCGCGAGTTGAGAATGGCGCACCATGAACGAGGCCGCGTCCCCGCGCCTTCACGCGCCCGCCCGAACGGCGACCTTCCTCTTCACGGACATCGAGGGGTCCACCCGACTCTGGGAGGACCACCGCAACGCGATGTCCGGTGCCCTGGAGGCCCACGACTCGCTGCTGCGCTCGGCCGTCGAACGGTCCGGGGGGAGCGTCGTCAAGACCACGGGCGACGGCATGCTGGCGGCGTTCGACCGGGCCGAGTCGGCGGTGAGCGCCGCACTGGACGGCCAGATCGCCCTCGCGGAACACGACTGGTCCGGGACAGGACCGCTCCGGGTCCGGATGGCGATCCACTCCGGGACCGCCGACACGCGGGACGGCGACTTCTTCGGGCCGGCCCTCAACCGTGTGGCCCGGTTGCTCGCGATCGGGCACGGCGGCCAGGTGCTCGTGTCGGGCGCGACCGCCGCCCTGGTCGCCGACGGCCTCCCGACGGGATCCGAGCTGCTCGACCTTGGCGAACAGCGGTTGCGTGACCTGGATCGGCTCGAGCATGTGTATCAGCTCGTCGGACCCGGGCTGCAGCGGGAGTTTCCGCCGCTGCGCTCGGTATCGCAGCACGAGTCGAACCTGCCGGAGCAGGCCACGTCCTTCGTGGGTCGGGAGCGCGAACTGGAGGAGGTCGCGACGCTGCTGGAGTCCGATCGCCTGGTCACGCTGGTGGGAGTGGGCGGGACCGGCAAGACACGCCTCGCGCTGCAGGCCGCAGCGACTCGCCTGGGGCGCCATCGCGACGGCGCCTGGCTGGTGGAGCTCGCGCCGCTGACCGACCCCGACCTCGTCGTGCAGGCAATCGCACGAGCACTCCGGGTCCAGGAGCAGCCGGGGCAACCACTGGTCGACGCGCTGGTGGACTTCCTGCGTGCGAAGGACCTGCTGCTGCTGCTCGACAACTGCGAGCACCTCATCGCCGCGGCCGCGGAGGTGTCCGAGCAGCTGCTGTCCAGCTGCCACCGCCTCCGCCTGCTCGCCACGAGCCGGGAGCCGCTCGGGGTCCCGGGCGAAGCCGTGTACGCCGTGCCCTCGCTCGGTCTCCCGGTTGCCTCCGACCGGCCTGAGGAGCATGCGGACGCGGGCGAAGAGATGCTGGCGGCGATCGCCCGGGCGGAGGCCGTGCGCCTCTTCGTCGAGCGCGCGGCTGCCACCCTGCCCTCGTTCGAGCTCAGCATGGCAAACGCGGCCGCCGTGGTCGAGATCTGCCGACGCCTCGACGGCATCCCGCTCGCCCTCGAGCTGGCCGCGGCCAGGATCAACGTCCTCTCGGCGGCAGAGATCGCGCAGGGACTGGGCGATCGGTTCCGCCTCCTGACGGGTGGCCGGCGCACCGCCGTGCCCCGGCAGCGCACGCTGCAGGCGCTCATCGACTGGAGCTGGGACCTGCTTGCCGACGAGGATCGCCGTCTGCTGCGCCGGCTGTCGGTGTTCGCCGGGGGCTGGACGCTGGAAGCCGCGGCCGCCGTCACGGGTGAGGGCGCCACGGCCGGCAATACCCCCGTTCCTGCCGCGGATCGACTCGACACGCTCGACGGGCTGGGCCGCCTGGTCGACCGGTCGCTCGTCGTCGTGGAGCACGAGCTGACGACGCGGTACCGGATGCTGGAGACGATCCGCCAATACGCGAGCGACCAGCTGAGCGCCAGCGGGGAGGCGGCCGGCATGCGCGACCGGCACCTCGCGTACTTCCACCAGCTGGCGCTGGATGCCGGGCGGGCGCTCGAGGGCCCGGAGATGGTGACCTGGCTCGCACGCCTGGACGCGGAGGTCGACAACGTGCGCGCCGCGCTCGACTGGGCCTTCGAGACGCGCCCGGAGGAAGCCCTCCGCGTGTGCGCCGCCCTCGTGCAGTACTGGAGGGCCAGGGCCATCGGCTCCGAGGGTGTGGAGCGGATGCAGCAGGCGGTGGAGCTCGGGCGACGCTGGCGCGCCATGCCGTCGGCGACCCCGGAAAGGGAGCGAGCGGCGCTGGTGGCCCGCGTGATGGCGAATGCCGCGCAGCTGCAGGCCACACACGCTGGTCGGGGCGGCACGCCGGAGCTCGCGGCTGAGGCCGCAGCCATCGTCGCCGAGTCCGGGGATCCGGTCGCGGTCGCCGAAGTCGCGGTTGCCATGAGCTTCGCGGGCGGCGCCGTCGACGGGTCGATCGCAACCAGCGGACCCGTCGGCGAGAGGGCCCTGGTCGCCGTGACGCTTGCCGAGGAGATGGGCGACTGGTACCGCGCCAGCCTGATCCAGGCAGGCTTCGCCATGTACGAGGACGCCCGGGAGCCCGGGTCGGGGCAGGCCTGGCTCGAACGGGCTGCCGAATCGGCTGCCCGCAGCGGCAATCCGTTCGCGATCGCGAACGTGGCGCAGGCTCGCGGTCGGGCGGCGAGCACGGCCGGGGACCTGGTCGAAGCGCGACGCTGGTTCGAGGATGCCGTGGCGCGCTTCCGCTCGATAGGCGATCGTCTATTCGTGCTGGTCATCGAGAGCGAGCTCGCTCACGCCCTGCGGCGCGCGGGCGCAACGGACGAGGCCGAGGCCGCCTACCGGCGCACGATCCGCGCGTGGGAGCGCGGAGGCAACCGGGGAGCCATCGCGCACCGGCTCGAATCGTTAGCCTTCATCGCCGTGGCCAGCAGGAACGGCGGCCGGGCAGCCCGCCTGCTCGGCGCGGCCGAGGCGCTCCGCGAGACCGCGGGGCCCGGCGACCGGCTGACCGAGACCCATCGCCCGCGCGGCTCCGACGTCTACCACTCGCCCTGGCTCGACGGCGCGCAGCTGCGCCCCGGATGCGCGAGCGTGGTGAC
>DAIDTV010000018.1:6497-13104 GCA_027457005.1 Chloroflexota bacterium | reverse complement strand
CAGCCCGCGCCGGGTGGAGGACCTCGTGGAGGCCCTGGGCATCGCCTCGTTGAGCAAGAGCGAGGTCAGCCGCATCTGCGCCGCGCTCGACGCCGAGGTGGACGCCTTCCGGCACCGCTCGCTGCTCGGCGAGCGGTATCCCTATTGCTGGTTGGACGCGACCTACGTCAAGGTGCGCGACGCCGGGCGGGTGGTCAGCATGGCCTGTCTCGTCGCGATCGGGGTGGCCACGACCGGCGAACGGCGGGTGCTGGGCCTGGAGCTGGCCGCCTCGAACGACGAGGGCAACGCCTGGGCGGGCTTCGTGCGGGGGCTCCTGGAGCGCGGGCTCACGGGGGTGCGGCTCGTCACGAGCGATGCCCATCGGGGGATCGTGGAGGCCGTGCACGCCCAGCTCCTGGGCGCCGGGTGGCAGCGCTGCCGCGTCCCTGCCACCCGCAACGCGCTCGATCTCGTGCCGCGGGGCAGCCAGGACATGGTGGCGGCCGCGGTCCGCACCGTGTTCGAGCAGCCCGACGAGCCCTCCGCCTCGGAGCAGCTGCGCCGGGTGGCGGATGGCCTGGCTGGGCGCTTCCCGGCGGTGGCCGACTTGCTCCTGGAGGCCGAGGCGGACCTGCTCGTCCACTTCACCTTCCCCGAGGCCCACCGCCGCCAGATCCGCAGCACCAATCCCCTGGAGCGCCTGAACAAGGAGATCAAGCGCCGCACCGGCGTGGTGGGCATCTTCCCCACCCGGGCCAGCGTCCTGCGCCTGGTGGGCATGGTCCTCGCCGAGCAGGACGACGAGTGGCAGGACGGGCGGCGCTACTTCAGCCCGGAATCGATGGCCCTCATCGACGCCATCCCGAAGGAGGAGGTGACGGCGCTGCTGATGGCGAGCTGATCAGGCGTGGGCGCGAGGATGCCGCGCTGTTACACCACGAGCTGGGACTTGACCTCTCCCTTCCGCTCCGCGCCCCCCGTGGCGTCGACGGCGACCACGTGCGTGGGCCGGATGCGGCAGAGCACCGGCACCTCGGTCTCGGCGAAGTGCGCCGGGATGCACTCGCCGAAGTAGCGCATGGGACGGCCGGCGTACTTCGAGGCCAGCGCGTCGAGATGGGCCAGTGCGCCCTCCTCCGTCATCTCCACGACGGTCCCGCGGATCTCGAGGTAGCGCATGTCGTTCCGCGGGTCGTAGCAGAGGAGCGTCACGCGGGGGTTGCGGCGCATGTTCCGCTCCTTCTGGAAGCCGCGCATCGTGTTCACCCGGACAGACTCGCCGTCGAAGTCGCACCACACGACCGACGTCTGGGGGTAGCCGTCGGGCATGACCGTGGTCAGCGCGGCGACCGGGGCGCACTCGACGAGGTCCCGGTGGGATTCGGGGATCGCGTCCGGTGCGTGGTCCGTGAGCAGGCCGAGCGTCGGCATCTCATTCACCTCCATCCTCGGGACGCCCTACGCCGAAACCTGCGCGACCGCGGTCAGCAGCACGATGAGCGCGCCCACGCCGGTCGCCCCTTCGGCACCCAGGCCGAGCCAGCGCAGGTCGCTTGCCCGCCGGCCATCGTCGGTCGTCCGCGCGATGCGCCGGATGAGCACGTCGACCATCACCGCGAGCCCGACGAACGCGATCACCATGACGTGCTTGACGAGCATCAGCAGGGTCCACGACGACGCGAAGACGTTGCCGAGCCCAGCGTAGTGCGGGTCGATGACCAGGAGGTAGCTGCCGGTCAGCGTGAATAGCACGGCCGACAGGCCCACGAGCGGCACGGCGCGACGCTCGATTCCCATCAGGGTCGCCGGCAGCGTCCCGGAATCAAGCGTCCGTTCGAGCGCCGGCAGGGCGATCCGGCCGAGGATGCCGTAGTAACCCCAGGCGATCACGAGCGCCACGGTATGGAGCCAGATCGCGAGCACCGTAAGTGCGTCCATCTCAGTCCCCCGCTTCGTGCGGATGCGTCGGGGACGCTGGCGACGCGAACGTCTCGACCGATACGAGTTCCAGCCCGAGGTCGCGGATGGCGGTCAGGACGCCATGCAGCGCGGCCTGGTCGGGCAAGCGACCCACGAGGAGCGTGACATCCCCGGGCGCCGTCTGCAGCTCCATGCCGGCGAACCAGCTCGACCATTCCGGGCCGAGCTCCCCGTGGACCCGGATCCGGTACGTCTGCTCGTGTTCCATGTCTGCCTCTCATCGAACAGGCTCGACGAGGAGGGCGGGGGCCGCGTGACCCCGACCGCCCATCCCCGTTCCTGCAGCACCACCGCCATCCCGTCAGCTGGCGTGGAGACTCAACGCGTGGCCAGCGTCACCTGACCCGTGTCGGCGCGGAGCGCCAGGTGGTACCGCCCCGACGGGTCGCTGGGGATCCCGAGCGCGACCTTGCCCAGCTTCGAGCTCGCATCGATGCGATAGGAGGCAGGCGGGACCTTCAGGTCGACCGATCCAGTCGACGAGGTGGCCTGGACATCGGCCGGTTCGGCGAGGTCGAGCAGGATGGCTCCGGTGCCGGTCGTCGCCACGACGGCATGCGAGCGCAGATTGGTCGCCGAGATCTGGCCCGTCCCGACCCTCGCGGCGAGGTCCCCGCTGCCGTCGATGACCTCCACGGCACCCGTCCCGACGTGCGCATCGACCGACGAGACGCCCCGCAGGTCGAGATTGCCGGTCCCGATGTCCGCCGTGACGCGGATCCCCGCGGGCGCCCGCACCACGTAGCTGGTGGCTCGGAAGGCGCCGGGGACATCGCCGAGCTCGAGAACCGAGCCGACGACGCGCACCGATGGCGCGGGCCGCCCGGCGAACGGGTTGAGGGTGCTCACGTCCCGGTGCACCTGGACGCCCGGCTCACCCGCCGCGCGCACCTCGACCCAGACCGAGCCCCCCGTGATCCGGATCTCATCGATCGCGGCGGCGGAGGAGAAGTCGTCCCGCACGTGGGCGGCGACCGAGCGCCACCCCATGCAGGCGAACCAGCCCGCACCGAGACCGAGCACGATGATCCCGCCGATGACGAGTGCGATTGCGTACATCCTTCGCATGGCCCTTTCTCCACCTGCGCCCTCGACATCGAGCGGCGCTGTCGGAGAACAGCCTGGGGATCAACCCCCCTCGCCCGCATCCATCGGAGGATGGAGCCGCCGGTTGGTTTCAGGGGAGCAGGCCGAGTTCGCGCCCGCGAGCGACCGCCTCCACCCGGTTCGCCGCGCCGAGCTTGCCGGAGATCGCGTGGAGGTGCGACTTCACCGTCCCGACCGTCACGAAGAGCTCGCCCGCGGCCTGCCGGTTCGAGCGGCCCAGCGCGACGAGGCGCAGCACCTCGAGTTCCCGCTCGGTGAGCGCCTCGACCAGGGCCGCCGGCGCCTCGTGCCTCGTGCCCGCCTGCCGGCGGCGAAGCAGGTCGAGGGTCTCCTCGGCCGAACGGGCCACTGGAGCGTCGCCCGCCCGGGTCGCCAGATCGAGGGCGCGACGCGCCGCGGCTGTCGCCTCCTCGACCTGCCCGAGCTGGGCGCGAGCCCGGGCAAGGGCGGCCCACACCGCGGGACTGGGCCGTTGCGCCTGCGCCACGCCCATCTCGAGCTCCGCCTCGCACCGCGCGGCCGCCCGGGCTGGCACGCCCTGGCGGAGCGCGATCGCGGCCAGGTCCGCGACCGTCCGCCCGACCGCGAGCGCGTTGCCGCTGGCGCGAAGGTCGGGCAGGGCGGCCTCATACGCGTCGGCAGCTGCGGCCAGATCGCCCTGGCGCATGAGCGCAACGCCCAGCAGCGAGAGCGCCGTGCCGCGCAGGTTGGCGAGCGCGGGAGGCGGCAGCCCGGCCGGAACCAGCTCGCGCGCGAGTCGTGCCTGGGCTACTGCCTCCGCGGTGTTCCCGACGAGGCCGGCGAGCTGCGAGCGGAGCATCGCGAGCTGGACGGGAATCCCGATGGCGAGATCGGGCGCCTCCCGGCCGCTGGCCAGGGCCCGTTCCGCATCGTCGAGGCGCCCGGCCACGCCGGCCACCTCCGCGGCGAGGAGCAGGCACCACGCATACGAGGCGCTCAGCTGCGCGTGGTTGCGCACGACATCGGCAGGCAGCGCGTCGAGCCACCGGCGCACCGTGGCGAGCTCGCCGGCGTTGAGATGGCTGCCCGACGCCATTGCCACCAGCCGGCTCGTGCGTTCCATGTCGTCCGAGGCGAGCGCGTGGGCGATGGCGGCCCCGTCATCCCCCTGCTGCTCGAACCACGCCGACGCCCGCGCGTGCAGCGCTCCGACGGCATCGGGTTCCAGGGCCCGGAGGCGGGCGCGGAGGACGTCCGCGAAGAGCTGGTGGTAGCGATACCAGCGGCGGTCGTCATCGAGGGGAACGATGAGCAGGTTGGCGCGGTCGAGCGCGTCGAGGCGTTCCTGGCCCCCGGCCTCGCCGGTGACCGCGTCGCAGAGTGGGCCGCAGAGCCGCTCGAGGATCGAGGTCCGGAGCAGGAAGCGCTGCGTGTCCTGAGGGATGCCAGCCAGGACCTCCTCCATCACGTAGTCGAGCACGAAGCGATGCGTGGCGGCGAAGGTCCGGATGCCTTGGGAGATGTCCTCTCGCCCCGCGAGCGCCAGGCCGGCCAGCTGGAGGACGGCCGGCCAGCCCTCCGTCCGGGCGAGGAGCACCCGCAGGTCGTCGTCGGTGAATGCGAGCCCCATCCGCTCCGCGAAGAAGGTGCGGGCCTCGTCGAGCGTGAAGCGGAGCGCGTCGGCGCGGACCTCGAGCAGCTCGCCGCGGGCCCGGAGCCGTGCGAGCGGCAGGACCGGGTCGGCGCGCGTCGCGATCACCACGTGGACGGCCGCGGGGAGCCGTTCGAGCAGGAGCCCCACCGCGCGTTGCACGTCGCGCGAGGCGATCGCGTGGTAGTCGTCGAGCACGAGGACCGACGGCTCGCGGCATGCCGCGAGGTTGCCGGACAGCTCGACGATCGCCTGGATCGGGTCCACCGCCTCGGGCTGCTCCGGGGTCAGGTCCGCCTCCGGGCGCGCCAGCGCGAGAACGCCGGAGGATAGGGACGCAAGGAACCGCATTGGATCGTTGCCGGTCTCGTCGAGCGTGATCCACGCCACGCGGACCACCGACGCATCGAGCCAGTCGAGGAGTGCCGTCGTCTTGCCGAACCCGGGCGGCGCCGACACGAGGACCAACCGCGCCTGCAGCGTGCCCGCCAGCAGTGCGACGAGGCGGGGCCGGTGCACTGGCGGGTGCGACGGCCTCGGCACGGCGAGCTGGGCGAGCCGGCGATTCACCACTCGACCTCCCGGACGATGGTAGCCAGCGCCGGGGCGCCGCGCTCCTCGAAGGCGCGGCCAGACCTCCACACCGCGCTTGCGGTGCCAGGGCCGGCCTACGGGCGGGCGCCGGCCTCGGCGGCGCAGCGCAGGATGGCCGCGGCCGAGCGGTCGACGTCGTCGGCCGTGGTCGCCCACGAACTCACCGAGATCCGCATGGCCGCCATCCCGTGCCAGGTGGTCCCGCCGAGCCAGCAGGTCCCGTCCGCCTGGACTCGCGCGATCACGTCGCGTGTCAGGGCATCCGCCGCGTCCGACGGCGCATCGCCTGCCTCGCCGGGTGGGGCGAAGCGGACGAGCACCTGGTTGAGTACCACGTCGTTGAGGATCGTGACGGCAGGATGTGCGCCGAGCAGCTCGGCGAACCGCCGGGCGTGCGCGCAGCAGCCGTCGATGAGGGCGGCCAGCCCATCCCGACCGAGGGCCCGCAGCGCGGCATGGATCGTGAAGCCGCGCGCCCGGCGCGATGACTCGGGCACCCAGTTGTAGTTGTCCCGCTCGGCCCCCGCGGTCTCGACGTAGTAGGCGGCGCCGTGGGTCATGGCGGTCCGGTGCGCCGCGGCGTCGCGCACGAACACGAGCCCGGAGTCATACGGGACGTTGAGCCACTTGTGGGCGTCGGTCGTCCAGGAGTCGCACTGCTCGAGACCCGCCACGCGGTCGCACAGGCGCGGGGACGCCGCCGCCCAGAGCCCGAAGGCACCATCCACGTGGAGCCAGCCGCCGTGGGCTCGGACCGCCCCGGCGATCTCCGGCACGAGGTCGAAGGCGCCCGTGTTCACGTTGCCCGCCTGCGCCGCGACGATGGTCGGCCCGGGCAGCCCGGCCAGGGTCGCGCGCAGGGCATCGGGTTGCATGCGGCCCTGCCGGTCCGCGGCCACGCGGTGCACCCGCCCGCGGCCGAGGCCCAGCATCTGGAGCGCGGCGAACACCGTGGCGTGCGCCTCGTCGCCGAGGACGACGCGGATCTCCGGGGCTCCGAACAGGCCCCGCTCCTCCACGTCCCAGCCGGCGTCGCGCAGGACGGCGTGGCGCGCGGCCGCGAGCGCGGTGAAGTTCGCCATCGTGGCGCCGGACGTGAACCCGCAGCTCGTGCCGGCCGGCAACCCGAACAGCTCCACCAGCCAGCGCCCGACGACCTCCTCGGCCACCGCGGCGGCCGGCGACATGACATACAACCCGGCGTTCTGATCCCAGGCGCTGGTGAGCCAGTCCGCCGCCAGGGCGGCCGGCTGGCTGCCGCCCACGACGAACCCGAAATAGCGGGGCCCGGGCGTGGCCACGATTCCCGGGTCCACGGCCCTGGCCAACGCC
>DAIDTV010000018.1:0-6487 GCA_027457005.1 Chloroflexota bacterium | reverse complement strand
CGCAGGGGCTCCTCGCCGGCGGTCGGCAGGGGACCGCCGAGCGATGCCCGCAGGGCGGCCAGGTCGACCGCGCCGCTCACCCGGCGCTCGTCGAGACCAGCAAGAAACGTGTCGGCCAGGTCGGCTGTCCGCCGCAGCAGCTCACTTTCGTCCATCAGACCCTCCATCGCGGACGGTGATCGCGCGCGCCGCCATGGTAGGGGTCGGCGCAGCGGCCCATCGCGACCACGACGGCAGTGCCGCGGGTCACCTGGTGACGCCGGCCGGTTCCGCGCGTATCGCCCTGGCGAGCTCGGCGCCCCACTGCCTCGCGCGCTCGATCTCGCCCTCCCGCAGCGGGCCGTACTTGCCCCTGACCACGAACTTGCGCGGCTTCGCCACCGCCACATACCCGGCGCGTTCGAGTTCGCTGGCGATGGCGCCGACCGAGCCGCCGGGCGACCACCAGATCCGCGTCTCGAACGCCGCGTACCTGCCGTGGCCCGGCGCGTTTTCCTGGAGCCACATGCGCATCGACGGGTGGGAGAGATCGGGGGGAACCGGCGCGTTGCGTTCGCTGCTCAGGACGCTCTGCCGCATGGCCTCCGTCGGCAGCCGGAATCCGAGCACCGGGGCGCCGGCGACGACCAGGTCGGCATCGGCCATGACGGCGGCCGTCGCCTCGTCGGTCGAGAGGGGCTCGGCACCGGGGCCGATGCCCTCGGCGATCGCGCGGGCGACCGCGGCCGTGTTCCCCCACAGTGACTCGTACACCACGACCGCCTTCATGTCGACACCTCGTCGAGTCTGACCTCTCCCGGTCCGGCCGGGTTCCGCCGTGTGGTTATGCCGGGGGCGAGGATGGAGGTTCGGCACGTCCGCTCCAAGGGCTGAAGGTCGCTCCCCGACGGCCAACGCGACGCCCGTGGGGCCCGCCGTTGGATGGCGCGAGCGGGACACCCGGGCCATCCACCGCATCTGACTTCGGGGCACACCGCGTCTGCACGCAGCCCGGGCAGTCGCGAACGCTCGTGGGGCACGGAATAGAGAGAACGGCGGGGGAGGTTCGGCAGATGCAGCAGCCGGGACACGCGCTCTCGCGTCCGCATCGATCCACGACTGGCGCGGCCCGCAGCCGGCACTGGGGCACGCTCCGCCGCGGCCTCGCGCTCGCCGGTGTTGCGATCGCCGTCGCAGTCATTGCCTTCCTGGCCTGGCCGCTCGACACGAACGGACTCGCGTCGCAGCCGCAGCCCGCGGCGAGCTACCGAGAGGCCGTCGCGCGGGCGCAGAGGCTGCAGGCGGCGGACGGTGCGGGGGTGAACCCGCTGTGCGCCACGCGCCTCCTCACGCACGGCACCAGGGTCGCCCAGGCAGTGGTCCTGTTCCAGGGCTACACCGACTGCGTCGCGCAGTGGAGCGAGTTCGCCCAGCTCCTCTACGACGAGGGCTACAACGTGCTCGTCCCGCGCGCCCCACACCACGGGCTCGTCGACAACGACTCGGACGAGCTCGGGCGCCTCACCGCTGCCGAACTGGTGCGCCTGGCCGACGAGGCGACCGACACCGCGCACGGGCTGGGCGACAGCGTCAGCGTGATGGGATTCTCCATGGGCGGGGTGATGGCGGGCTTCCTCGCGCAGGAGCGGCCCGACATCGACCGGGCGGTGGTGATCGCGCCCGGCTTCGTCTTCGGCGGCATCCCACCCGTCGCCGCAGCGCAGGTGGCGAAGGCGCTCCTCATCGCCCCGAACGTGATGTTCTGCCGGGGCACCTGCGGGACGCCCGACCCGCCGTACGCCTTTCCCCGCCAGTCCACGCGTGCCATCGCCGCGATCCTCCAGCTGGGCGCCGTCGTGCGCGACGAGGCTCAGCGGCGCGCGCCCGGCGCAGGGTCCGTCGTCGTCGTCACGAACGGGAACGACACGGACGTCGACAACGGCGTGGCCCGAGACGTCGCGGCGGCCTGGCAGCAGCACGCCCCCGGTCGTGTCGGCACGTACGAGTTCCCGAAGGAGCTCGGGCTCATCCACGACATGGTCGACCCGATCCAGACCGGCAGCCGGCCCGACGCCGTGTACCCCGCGCTGATGCGGCTGCTGCAGGCCGACTGACGGGCGTGCGTGAGATGTCGCGACGGATTCACCGATGTCGACGGGCGGGGCCCTCGACCACGCTGGCGGCCCTCGTCCGTCCAGCCCCAGCGACCTGGTACACGGAGAACGTCGACCGTGGTCGGCTCGCCGTTCGAGCCTGACCTCGATCGGTTCGGCGACCGCCTGCCTGCGCGCGAGGGTGCCCGTTGCGGGGTGGTGCTCGATGAGCCGGTGCAGGCGCTTCTCGCTCCATGCCGGACATCCCCCTGACTTCTGGTGGATTACCCGCCGCGCCGGCCTCCCCGAGACTCTCGCCCGAAGGAGCAAGAGGCTGTGAGATCCCTGCGCGCGCCGACGCGCGCGACCGCCACGGTTCATGTCGGGGAGCCAGGATGACGGCGCCGGCCGGCCGGTCGACCGCGCTCCCCCGGTGGCTGGCCCTCCGGGTGGGCGCGATCGTGATCGCCGGGATCGTCCTGCTCGGGGCCGTGACGCTGCTCCAGGCCGCGGATCCCCGCATCGGGGCGCCGTGGTCGGGCATGAGCGGCTGGTACGCACCGTTGCTGGGCGTGCTGTTCTGGAGCGCGCTCACGTTGTTCGCCAGCGGTGTCAGCGCCGAGCTGCCGGAGGGGACCCGCCTGGTTTGGGTGCTGGCGCCCATGGTGACCGTCATGAGCCTGGGCGGGCCGCTGGTGGCGGGCTGGGTCGCGGCGCTCGCCACGACGGAGCCCCGCGAGCTGCGGGGCGGGGTGCCCTGGTACGGGGTGCTCAACAACCACGCTGCCTTCGTGATCTCGGCGATCCTCGGTGCCGCGACGATCGGACTGGGACGGTCGCTCCTGGGGGGCATGGGCCCCGGCGCACCGCTCGACGACCTGCTCGCGACACTCGCCGGCGGGCTTGTCTTCGAGTGCTCGAACCTGGCCCTCACGATGACCACCGTGCGCACCGGGCGCTGGCGGACGGTGCTCGCCGCGCTGCTGTCCCGCTCCTACGTGTCGGCCGAAGGCGCGCAGGTGGCGGTCGGCTGGCTTATGGCCCAGGCCTACCTCGACACGGCGTGGTGGACCCCGCTCGTGTTCCTGCTGCCCGCCCTGCTCGCCTGGCAGGCATTCGATCGCGACCGGTTGCGCTGGGTGGCCGGCCACGACGTGCTGACCGACCTGGCGAACCGCCGGGAGTTCGGCGCGCGTCTGGCAGACACGGTGGCGGAGGCGCGCAAGGGATCGCGTCCGAGTGTCCTCCTGATCGTCGATCTCGACGGCTTCAAGTCGATCAACGACCGACTGGGACATGCCGCCGGAGACGCGGTCCTGCGCGTGGTCGCCGAACGGCTGCGCGGCGTCACCCGTCCCGAGGACCACGTCGCGCGCCTCGGTGGCGACGAGTTCGCGGTGATCCTCTCGGGCGTGCCGCGCAACGCCGCGAACCCCCTGGTGGAGCGACTGCGGGCCGCACTCACCGCGCCGATCACGTTCGACGGCGCCACGGTGTCGGTGGGCGCATCGATCGGGATCGCGGGAGTCGACGACGGGCCGCCAGAACCGGCGGATCTCCTGCGGCAGGCCGACCTGGCGATGCTCGCGGCCAAGGGCCGCCGCCGCGAGGACCCGGGGCCCGCGTGACGCGTCGTCAGCGCGCCAGGCCGAACGTCCCGAGCGCGCTCCAGAGGCCCATGGCGAGGAGGCCCAGCGTCACCGCCCAGGAGATGGCGTTCCGGATCGGCCCGTTGGCCAGTGCTCCGAGCACCGTCCGATCGCCCGAGAGGCGGACCAGGAAGGCCAGCGGGATCGCGAGCACGACCACGTTCAGGATCATCGCGTCGATGATCACCGTGACCAGGTCGCGGGCGAGGAGGGCGACGGCGGCGGCAGGCACCACCTCGAGCAGGTACAGCGCGTAGAACAGCGGCGCCCGGCGAGCCGAGAGGTTCAGGCTGTGCGGCCAGTGGAAGAGCTCCGCCCAGGCCCACGCGGAGCTCAGCGAGATCACGATCGCCGCGAGCAACCCTGCACCGACCATCCCCACCGCGATCAGCACCGCCGGCGCGCCGGTCGCCAGCCGCTCGAGACCGGCCGGCAGCGCGCCCAGCGAGTGGCCGACCCCGCCGGCCGAGCCGGCCATGGCCGCCGCGGCCGCGATGACCACGGCGGCCATCAGCAGCTCGCTGGCGATCGCGCCCACGAACGTCTCCACGCGGGCGGCGCGGAGGTCCTCCACCCGCAGCCCCTTGTCGACCGTGGCGGCCTGCTGGTAGAAGAGCATCCAGGGCATGATCACCGCCCCGACGGTCGCCACCACGAGATCGAGGTACGTGCGGCTCCCCACCGGCTGCGCGAGCGACAGCCCGCCCAGGACTGCGGCCGGGTCGGGGTGCACCGTGAACGCCAGGACGACGAACGTGAACAGCGCGATCGAGAGGGCGAGGGCGATACGTTCGAACCGGCCGTAGCTCGCGGTCAGCACCATCAGCGAGTGGAACACGAGCGCGAAGGACACGGCGAGCCACGCCGGCACGCCGAGGATCGAGGCGCCCAGCACGATGCCGGCGAACTCCGCCACGTAGGCGAGCAGGTCGATTGCCGCCATCGAGAGCACCGCGACCGCCGCCCAGCCGAAGCCGTAGCGCTCCCGCAGCAGCTCGGCATGTCCCAGCCGGGTGACCACGCCGAGGCGCGCCGTCATCTCCTGGACGAGATAGAGGATCGGGATCAGCAGCACGAGCGGCAGCAGCAGCGCGTACCCGAACTCGGTGCCGGCCTTCGCCGCGGTCAGGACACTCGGCGCGTCGACGTCGGCGAGCATGACGACCCAGGCCGGTCCCAGCACGCGCAGCAGTCCGCGCAGGTCCAGGCGGCGGACGCCGACCGCGCCAAGCCTGGCGGCCGAGCGCGCCAGCGTTGCGCCGGTCACGGGGAGATCAGGGGCGTGGTCTGCACCCGCGCAGTGAACCGCCGGGCCCCGGCCGGCCGGGAGGGCCGATGGTCCCGTCATTCGCGGGATATCCGACTCGTCCACTCAGGATTGCGCCGTCGGTGGAGACGCGCACCGGGCCAGCCGGCCTGCCACGCGCCCTGCCCGGCTCTCGATTCCGCGCTCTGCCCGGCTCTCGATCCCGCGCTCTGCCCGGCTCTCGATCCCGCGCTCTGCCCGGCTCTCGATCCCGCGCTCTGCCCGGCGCGATACCGCCGTGCGACCGGTGCGGCTTGACGCCGCCACCGCGGGCCCCGTAGCGTCGGTGCATCGTCAATCTCGCCACGCCCCGGCAGCAAGACAGCCGAGGGACCGACGGTCTTCCCGTCGCCGGCCCTCGGCCGCCTCGCGCGCCCGTCCAGCAGGGGATGCTGGTACCGGCACAGGGTCCCCGGCGGAACGGGCCGCGGGCCAGAGCCGATGGATCCGATCCCGCCTACCCCACCGGGCAGGGCTCCTCCCGGTGGGAAGCTGCCGCGAGCACGCCGCCGCTGCGACTCGCACACCGCGGCGATCATCGCCGCGCGCCTGAGAACACGCTGGCCGCCTTTCTCGCCGCCCTCGATGTACCGGGCTGCGACGGCCTGGAGTTCGACGTGCGCGCCTCGCGCGAGGGGATGCCGGTCGTGCTGCACGATGCGACGCTCGAGCGCGTCCAGGGCCTCCCGGGCCGGGCAGCCGAGTGGTCCGCCTCCGAGCTCGCGGCCGTGGGCGTGCCGACCCTCGCGGCGGTGCTGGCCGTCGTGCCGCCCAGGGCGTTCCTCGACATCGAGCTGAAGGAGGACCTCGGGGCGCCCTTCGTCGACAGTTTGCGGGCCGCGCGCGGGCCCGACCTCGCGGGCGCGGTGGTGTCGTCGTTCGACGCGCCGGCACTGGCACGCGTGCGCGCCCTCGCCCCATCCTGGCGCTGCTGGCTGAATGCCGAGGACCTCCTGCCTCCGACGCTGGACCTCGCCAGGGGGCTCGGCTGCGCCGGCGTGGCCGCCCGGTGGACGGCCGTCGACGCGCGAGGAATGGACCGTGCCCGGGCGCTTGGCCTGGAGGTGGCGGCCTGGACGGTGCGCCGCCGGGCCACGTTCGGCCGACTCGCGAGACTGGGTGCGGTCGCGGTGTGCGTGGAGGGCGCCGCGCTGGCGGGATAGCCGGCGGCTGCCTGCCCGGCCGGCGTCCGCGGGGCCTGCGCCTCCCCGTGAACCGGCCGACCGCCCTGGACCGGGCCGGCAGCCGCGAGATCGTCGGGAGGGCCCCCCACTCCACCCGAGGTACGATCATCCCGACCACCTGGAGGCGGAATGGCGCGCATCATCGTCTACACGGGCAAGGGCGGCGTCGGCAAGACCAGCGTCGCCGCCGCCACGGGGCTCCTTGCCGCCGAGCGCGGGTACCGGACGATCGTCCTGTCGACGGACGCCGCCCACAGCCTTGCGGACTCCTTCGAC
>DAIDTV010000017.1:6617-13128 GCA_027457005.1 Chloroflexota bacterium | reverse complement strand
CGTCTCTACGGCCTCCACCGTCGAGCAGCCGAGCCTGGCCATGAGCCGCCCGTGGCCGGCCGCGGCATCGGCGGCACGCTGCAGGTCCTCGCCACCGCCGTCCGGGCCGCGCTCCAGGTACCTCAGCAGTGCCTCGACCAGCACGCGCCCCTGTGACCGGAACTCCGCCGTCTCGGGCTCCGACAGGCGCGCCATCCAGGGCCACTCGGCCACGGCCCGACCCCGCGCCCGGGACGAGACCCGCGACGCGCCGCGGTACGCGCGCGTGATCCGCTCCGCCGACGCGGTCAGCCGGGTCAGCGGCAGGCGCTCGCGACGCGTGGAGGGGATCAGCGCGGCCAGCGCCCGGCGCGAATAGCGGCGGTGACCCCCGGGGGTCGTGAACACCGGGACGCGCCCGTCGTCGGACCACCGACGGAGCGTCGCCGCGCTCACGCCGAGCAGCGTGCTGGCGTCACCCAGGGCGATCCAGTCGCTCGCACGCGCGTGGCCGCCGGCGGTGGACGATCCGGGCTCCGCGATCCGCATGGGCGGAACCTTAGCAAATCTCCCAGAAGCTGCACGAACCTACCGGGCGGCCGACCACCCTGCCCGGCCGCCGGGCTCAGGCCCCGGGCGCGGGGCTCGTCCTGGCCGTCCGTCCCGGCAGGTCGTGCCCCTCGGCGTCCGCGTCGGGGATGCCGCGAGCCGCGATCACGCCCGCGACGAGGCACGCGGCCGCCGCGAACGCGATGGCTCCCGGGATCGACCGGGCGGCGAGCCACCCGGCGATGGCGGATCCGACCGGGAACCCGGCGAAGTTGAAGTTCATCGAGACGGCGAACGCCCGGCCCATCCAGGCGGGGTCCGTCCGGCGCTGTCGCAGCGTGAAGAGCCCGATGTCCATCGGCCCGTTGAGGAGGCCGACCAGCGTCATCGACGCCACCATGAGCGCCAGCTGCTCCGGCAGGAGCAGCAGCACGGCGGCGGCGCTGGCGAACATCGGCAGGACCAGCATCCGGCGCTCCCGGCCGGCGCTGTTCATCCGGCCGAAGACGAGCGCGGCCACCGCCCCGCCCACCCCCATCACCGCGAACACCGCGCCGACGGTCGCCGGCCCCTGGTGCAGCCGGTCCAGCACGATCAGCGGGATCACGATCGTCGTGACGCCGCCGCTCAGGTTGAGCGCCGAGATGGAGAAACCGAGGGCCCGCAGCGTGGGGTTGCGCCACGTGTACCGGAGCCCCAGCCACGCATCGATCAGCAGCCGGCCCGTCGAGGCCACGTCGGTCCTCGGGTCCGGGATCCCGATGAGCACGATCGCGGCGACGGCGTAGGTGAGCGCGATCACGACCATGGCGGCGGGACCGCCCCACAGCCCGACCACCACCCCCGCGAGCGGCGGCCCGACGATGGTTGCCATCACGTAGCCCATCGAGTCGACCGCGTTGATGCGTTCCCAGAGCGGCACCGGCACCAGCAGCGGGAACAGGCTGCGCAGCCCGGTGCTGCTGAGCGGCGCGGTAAGCGACGAGACGCCGGCGATCAGCAGCAGGGCCCAGACGGGGAGCGCGTCCGCAAGCGCGAGACCGCCGATCAGCGCGAGCGACAGTCCCGCGACAGCGTAGTCGACGAGCACCAGGCGGGACCGTCCATGGCGGTCGAGCAGGGCTCCCGCGATGGGGCTGACCAGCATGCCCGGCACGATCGCCACGAACGTCACGAGGCCGGCCAGCTCCGCCGAGTGGTAGGCGGTGAGCGTGAACAGGACCATCGCGACGCTCACCATCGACTGGCCGATCCGGGCGATCTGCATGCCGGCCACGATCCGCGCCATGGACGGCACGCGGAACAGGGCGCGGTACGAGCGATCGACGCCTGTCGGGGGCATGAACCGCCATGCTACCGGCCCGCCGGGTACGGCGCGGGCCCGCTCGGGCCGGCCGGGAAGTCGCGTGCGCCGGCCTTCGGATGCGTCCCGGCCGACGGATCCGTCCCGGCCGGCGGACCCGTCCCGGCCGCGATGTTCAACCGGAGACGGGCATGCGCCTCCGGTCGGACGAGTGACCGAGGGCCACCAGGTACACCGGGGTGTGGCCGGGCGGCAGGTCGAGCACGTCGCGCACGGCGCCGTCGTCCAGGGCCCCGACGGGAGTCGCGCAGATCCCCAGCGCGGTGGCGGCGAGCAGGATGTTCTGGGCGACGTGCCCGCTCTCCATCAGCTCGTAGCGGCGCGACCGCGCGCCGTAGCGGGGATCCATGCGCCCCTCCACGGCGACCAGTACGATGGTGGCCGCGGCCAGGCCGACGACGTCCTGGGACTCGGCGGCGGTGCACAGCGCCGGCCGATGATCGCCGCGCGCCATGCCGACCAGGCGATCCGCGGCCGCTTCGTAGTGCAGGATCGCGGTGGCCGACACCACGTACAGCTCCAGGGGGTGGACCCCGCCGGCGGACGGTGCCGTGCGGAGCCCGCCGGGCCCGGTGATCCCCTGGCCCGCCCAGCAGAGGCGAAGCAGCTCGTCATCGGACAGCGGATCCCAGCAGAACTCGCGACGGGAGCGCCTGGTCTTCAGGCACTCCTCGAGCGTCACAACGCCCAGCGATGACGCGGCGACCACACTGGCCGACGGCATACGGCGCACCTCCGTTGGCGCAGTGTCGGCGTGCCGCAACGGCGGGCGACAGTGCCATCCGGACGTCCCCGAACGCGCCGCATGAACCGCTCGTCCCGGGCGCTAGCCGGCCGCCCCGAGCTCCACACCGGCGGCGCGGCAGTCCTCCGCGAAGCGAGCCTGCGTCTCCTCGGCCGGCGCCCAGCGCGTGGGGAAGGCGACCAGCCGGGCAAGCCCGACCTCCGCGTACCGGCCCACCAGGTCCACCCTGGCGCTGCCGGGCTCGCGGACGTCCTCGTCCCGGCGGTAGACGGACAGGCGGAGCGTGGCGGGATCGCGGCCGATCTCCTCGCACCGTTCCCGGATCACGGGGAGCGCGTCGGCGATCTGCCCCGGCGAGAGGAACACCACGTTGAGCTCGTCGGCGAACCGGGCGGCCACCCGCCACGTGACCTCCCGGCCGTTGCCACCGACGATGATCGGCGGACGCGGCTGCTGGATGCCCTTGGGCACGTTCACCGCTCCCTTAACCCGCGCGTACCGCCCCTCGTACGTGGCCCGGCCGGGCGCCAGCATCCGGGTGATGACCTCCAGGGCATCGCCGAGCCCCGCGAGCCGGTCCTTCGTCGACGGGAAGCCGTACCCGTAGGCCAGCCACTCGTCCTCCTTCCAGCCGCCCCCGATCCCCAGCTCGAAACGACCACCGCTGGCAACGTCGAGCGTCGACGTGAGCTTGGCGACCAGGGCCGGGTTGCGGTACCCGGCGCAGATCACCATGTGGCCCAGCCGGACGCGCGAGGTGACGCCGGCGACGGCAGTCAGGGTGGTAAACGATTCGAAGGTGATCTCGTCCGTCGTGTCCGGTGTGGTGTGGAAATGGTCGAACACCCATTCCGACTCGAACCCGAGCGACTCGGCCTGGCGGGCAAGCTGTACCGTCCGGGTCCACGCCGAGGCGGCATCCCAGCCGTCGTACTCGTGCTTCCAGCCCTGCGGTACCAGGAGTCCAACCTTCATCTTCCACCTCTCACGATCGACTGCGGCCGCTCCCGGTCAACCGCAGCGGCCCGCGCGGAGCGATGCCGGGCCGGCCACCGACTGCCCGGCGCAGGCCGTCGGCCAGTCGCAGGCATCTCACGGGTTGCGGGGCGCCCCGATCTCGTGGTGCCGGATGCAGCGCGCCTCGTACGTCTCGACGGCCGCCCGCTCGAACCCGCCCACCACGATCAGCGGATCGTCGACCGCGGCGGGCTGCCCGTTGACGAGCCGCTGGGTGCGGGTCGCGGTGTCGCCGCAGACCACGCAGATCGCGGTCAGCGTCGTGACCTCGTCGGCGAGCGCCAGGAGCTCCGGCATCGAGTTGAACGGCCGTCCCGCGAAGTCCAGGTTGAGGCCGGTCGCGATCACGTGCCGGCCGGTCGTCCGGAGCGCCTGGACCACGTCGACGATGTCCGGCTCGAAGAACTCCGCCTCCTCGATCCCCACCAGGTCCGCGTCCCGCTCGCGTGCCAGGGCGAGGATCAGGCCGGGCTCGGCCCGGGGCACGAGCGTCGACGGGAACCGTGCGTGGCTCCGGCTCTCGGCGAACTCGGCCGGGGTGCGGACGTCGATGTCGGGACGCACGAGCAGGACGCGCCGCCGGGCGATCTCCGCACGGCGGAGCAGCCGCAACAGCTCGTCGGTCTTGCCCGACGACATGCAGCCGGCGATGACGTGCAGCCAGGGATCCGAGCGGTAGAACACGAGGCCTCCGGGGGCCAATCGTAGCGCCTGCGACGGGCCCGACGCGCGGCCGGACGGCACCGCCGCGCACCGCCGGCGCCTGCCGGCGCGCTGTCCGACGGGCGCCGTGTCCTCCGGCGGCTCCCGCCCCAGGGTCCCATCCACCGCCCGGTGCTGCACGAGAACCCGCCGGACGGGCCGGATGGCCGATGCGGCCATTCCCGGGTGCCTCGTATGGTCGCTCCGTCACCGGCCGAGCCCAACGGGCGGGAGGCAGCCATGCTTGTCGAGAACCTGGTCGCGACGGCATCGATCGTGCTTGCCGTCGCAGTCGTGTCGAGCCTGCTCGCGTACTACCGACCGGACACCCTCGGCGATGGCGCCCCGACCGGCGAGTCTGGCCCCGGCGAGGTGGACGCCGGGAGCGATGCGCGCGCCGTCCGGGCCGCGCTGTGGTGGGCGGGGGCCGCCCTGGCGATGGGCGCGTTGGCGACGATCGCGTACCTCTGGCTCGACGGGCTGTTGCCCGGGCGCAGCCTCCAGGTCTTCGTCGCGATCGGACTCGGCAGCAGCGCCGCGCTCAGCGTGGCCGCGGCGGTGGTGCGGCCACGGCTGCGGCTCGCCGGCGTGCCGGAGTGCGTGACGCTCAACCTGGTCTGGGGCGTGGGCTACGGCCTCGCGATCCCGCTGCTCCTGCAGTAGCCGATCAGCCCTCGCCCAGCGTCTCGATCGACTCCGTCACCGGAAGCCCGCGCTCGCGGAGCGCCGCCACCATCGTGGCGGGCGCCACGGCCTCCTCCACCGGGTACGCCCCCGGCGGGATGGCGCCCGAGGCGATCAGGTGGCACACGATGGCGGCGTGCCAGCCGGTCGTGCGCTCCATCCCGGTGAAGCCCAGCGTGTCGTCCCGGACCGCGCGCAGGTCCACGATCGCCCGGGCCGGCCTGCCGCCCTTGCGACCGGTGGCGATCACGTGCGCGATCACGATGTCCTCGAAGCTCTCCGGCGCCCGGATCTGCGGTTCGATCAGGGCGTGGAAGACGTGCCGCGGGATCACCGGCACCCCGTCGACCTGGATCGGGGTCTCCGAGAAGAGCCCGGCGTCCTGGAAGGCCTGGAACTGCGCCACGTGCCCCGGATACCGCAGCACCTTGTTGCGGATCGAGGGCACCGTGCGCCCCAGCGTCCAAGGCACGGTGGAGCCACCGCCGGCCGAGAACGCCTCGAGCTCGCCCACCGGATCGCCCAGCTCGACCAGCTCGTACTCGGCCGGATCGAACGTGTCGACATGGACGATCCTGCCGTCGCGGACCCAGTCGGCACCGCCGGCGTACTCGTTGGTCAGGCCGTCCATGGCGAACGTCACCCGGTACTCCCACGGCGCCTCCGGGTGGAGGGGCAGGCCGCCATCGAGGAGCAACAGGTCGTCGGTCTCGTCGAGCAGCGTGGTCGCGTAGGCCATCAGGTTGTTCGCCAGTCCGGGCGCCTCGCCGCAGTCCGGCACGATCGCGATGCCGCGCTGCTTCGCGCGGTCCGCGAGCCCGATCTGGGCGAGCGCCGTGGCCGTGAAGCCGCCCAGGTCACACATGCTGGTACCGGCGTCGAGCGCGGCTTCGGCGATCCCCAGGTTCAGCTTGTACGAGACCGCGGCGATGAAGGCATCGAGCGGGCGCAGGAACGCGACCAGCGCATCCCGATCGGTGACGTCGAGCCGCACGCCGGCAGCGCGATCCTGGCCGGTCAGCCGGTTCACGCGCTCGGCGGCGCGCCGGGCCGCCGCCTCGTCGATGTCGGCAAGCGTCACCGAGGCCGCCTCGCCGCGGACGACGAGGTCGAAGGCCGCGGCGGTCCCCTGTCGCCCGGCCCCCAGGATTCCGTATCGATAGGTGCTCATGGGCGCCAGTGTAGGGGGCACGAACCTTGGTCGTCCCGCCCTTCACGCGGCCCCAGCGGCTCCCGGGATCGCGCGGCGCGGCCGGGCACCGCCTGGCATCCGCGCATGCCCGGGACCCCCATCCTCCAGGCCGTCGAGGCCTTCGTCGCGCTCCTGGTCGCGCTCGCCTTCGTCGCGCTGGTGACGCGTCGGGTGGGCTGCCGTACACGGTGGCGCTGGTGCTCTTCGGCGTCGCGGTCTCGCTCGCCGCCCCGCCGGTCCGCCTGCAGGTGAGCCCCCAGCTGGTCCTGCTGGTGCTGCT
>DAIDTV010000017.1:0-6607 GCA_027457005.1 Chloroflexota bacterium | reverse complement strand
TTCGGCGTCGCGGTCTCGCTCGCCGCCCCGCCGGTCCACCTGCAGGTGAGCCCCCAGCTGGTCCTGCTGGTGCTGCTTCCCCGGCTCGTGTTCGAGGCCGCCTATTCCCTCGACCAGACTTCCCGGACCGCGACCTGCTGCAGGGCATCACCTTCGGCGTGGTGCTGTTCACCCTGCTGGTCCAGGCCACGTCGGCCGAGCGCATCGTGCGCTGGGCGGGGGTGAACGGCGGGCAGGCCCCGGCAGGGTGACGGGGAAGGAGCCCGCGGCGGACCTCGGTGGGCGCACGAACCGGGCGCGGCTGGACAGCCCTGCGATGATCGGTCCACCGAACGCCGAACAGGCGCGCGCACCGGGCCAGGTGAGATCGTTGCGCGCCGAGCGTCAGTGGGGGAACCAGCAACGGTGGATCGATTCGACTTCGTGATCGTGGGGGCCGGTCCCGCCGGCGAGGGCGCGGCCTTCCTGGCGCTGGAACGTGGCGCGAGCGTCGCCGTCGTCGAGCGCGAGTACGTCGGCGGCGAGTGCCCGTTCTTCGCCTGCATGCCATCCAAGACGCTGCTCCACGCGGCGGGAATCCATGCGCTGGGCGGTGACTACCCGTGGTCGAAGGCATCGGCCCGCCGCGACTGGATGATCAGCCGGGAGGATCGCGACGTGCCGGACGATTCCCGCCACGTGCGGTCGCTGGAGAGCGCCGGGGCCGTGGTGATCCGTGGCGAGGGGCGTCTCGACGGACCGGGACGGGTGGCGGTCCGGTCGCCGGACGGCGAACGCACGCTCCAGGCCGCTCACGTCGTGCTGGCGGTCGGGTCGCGCGCGACGATCCCGCCGGTCGAGGGGCTGGAGGCGAGCGGGCGCTGGACCACCCGCCAGGCCACCGGCGCGCGGGATCTCCCTCGCAGCCTGGTGATCCTGGGCGGGGGACCGAGCGGCGCGGAGCTGGCCCAGGTGTTCGCCCGGTATGGCGTGCGGGTCACCCTGGCCCATCCGCACGACCGCCTGAACGACCGGGACCATCCCCGCAACTCCGCCGTGCTGGAGGCGGCGCTGCGACGGGACGGCGTCGACGTCCGGACATCGGCACGCGCCCGGCGCATCGTGGCCGGCGCAGCCGCGGACGGCGCGCACCGGGTGGAGCTCGACGACGGGTCGTGGGCCGAGGGGCACGAGGTGCTCGTGTCGACCGGAAGGCACACCCCGCTCGACGGGCTGGGGCTCGAGACCGTGGGCGTCGACGTCGGGGGCGGTCGCCTGCGCCCGGACGACCGGCTCCGCGTCGCGGACGAGGTCTACGTGGCGGGCGATGCCGCGGGAGGCGGGCAGTTCACGCACGTGGCCCACTACGAGGGCGAGATGGCGGTCCGGGTGGCGCTCGGCGACGACGTGCGGGCCGACCTGCGCGCGGTGCCGCGGGCGACCTACACGGACCCCGAGACGGCGGGCGTGGGGCTGCTGCTCGACCAGGCCCGGGCGGTCGGGCTGGACGCGTTCGAGGTCAGCATCGACGTCGCGCAGACCGCCAAGGGCGAGGTGGCGGAGGCGGCGGGACACGTCACGATCGTGGTCGACCGTGGGGCGCAGCAGCTGGTGGGGGCGTTCCTGGCCGGCCCCGCCGCCTCGGAGGCGCTCCACGAGGCGGTGCTGGCCATCCGGGGCCGCGTGCCCCTCGCCGTCCTTGCCGACACGATCCACGCGTTCCCCACGCTGGCCCGCGTGCTGGGCACCGCCCTGGTCGACGCGTACCGGCACCAGGGCCGATCGGGCCGGTAACCCCGGTCAGAAACCGAGCTCCGGCGGCTGGAGTCGGAGCGATGAGCCGGCGCCCGGGCAGCGGCGATGTCGGCCCCGGCCGTCGCGCAGAGGCGGCGCCGGAGGGATGGGGGCGGCGCCGGGACGACCGACGCCGCCTCCGGCTACTTGTCGCGCTCGCCGGCCAGCACCGCCTGGGCGGCGGCGAGGCGCGCCACGGGAACCCGGAACGGTGAGCACGAGACGTAGTTGAGCCCGATCTCGTGGCAGAACGCGATCGAGTCGGGATCACCGCCATGCTCGCCGCAGATGCCGAGCTTGATGTCCGGCCGCGTCGCCCGGCCCTTCTCGACCGCGATCCGCATGAGCTGGCCCACGCCGGCCCGGTCGAGCGTCTGGAAGGGGTTGAACGGCAGGATCCTGCGCTCGACGTAGGCGAGCAGGAAGCCGCCCTCGGCGTCGTCCCGGCTGTACCCGAACGTCATCTGCGTCAGGTCGTTGGTGCCGAAGCTGAAGAACTGCGCGTACTTCGCGATCTCGTCGGCGGTGAGCGCGCCGCGCGGCACCTCGATCATGGTGCCGAACTTGTAGTCGACGGTGGCGCCGGCCGTTTCCATGACCTGCTTCGCCTCGGCCTCGAGCAGCGTCTGGCTGGCAGCCAGCTCGTTCACGTGGCCCACGAGCGGGATCATGATCTCGACGTGCGGGTCGCCCCCCGCCCGGCGCACCGCGATCGCCGCGTTCAGGATGGCCCGGGTCTGCATCTTGGTGATGTCCGGGATCATCAGGCCGAGGCGGATGCCCCGGAGGCCGAGCATCGGGTTCTGCTCGCGCAGCGCCTCGACCGCCGCCAGCATGGTCCGGGCCTTGACGAAGCCCGGATCGTCCTCCGGCGTATGCCGCTCGCGCAGCTGCGTGACCTCCACGATCAGGTCGTCGTGCTTGGGGAGGAACTCGTGGAGGGGCGGGTCGATCAGCCGGATCACCACCGGCAGCCCGCTCATCGCGGCGAGGATCCCCTCGAAGTCGCCCTGCTGGAGCTTCTCGAGCTTCGCGATCGCCGCGTCGAACCGCGCGACGGCATCCCGGTCGGCGTCGCCCAGCGTCTCGCCGGCAGCCTGGCGCTCCTTGGCCCTGGTCGCCTGGAACGCGACGAGGATCGCGTCGCGCACGATCTCGAGCCGCTCGCCCTCGCGGAACATGTGCTCCGTGCGGCAGAGGCCGATCCCCTGCGCCCCGTAGCTGCGGGCCTGGGCGGCTTCCTCCGGCTTGTCGGCGTTGGTCCAGACCTGCAGGCGCCGGACCTTGTCGGCCCAACCGAGGATCTGCTGGAGCTCGGGCTGCTCCTCGAAGCGCGCTGCCACGGTGGGCAGTGCGCCGAGGAACACCTCGCCGGTCGACCCGTCCACGCTGATCGGATCGCCCTCGCGGAAGCTCGAACCGTTGGCGGTGGCCGACTTCGAGCGGTAGTCCACCAGCAGCTCCGAGCAGCCCGCCACGCACGGCTTGCCGATCTGGCGGGCCACCACCGCGGCATGCGAGGTCGCGCCGCCGCGGGCCGTCAGGATCCCCTCGGCCACGGCCATCCCGTGGAAGTCGTCGGGCGAGGTCTCGATCCGCACCAGCACCACGCGCTCGCCGCGCCCGGCCCACTCCACCGCGGTGTCGGCATCGAAGACGGCCCGGCCGACGGCCGCGCCGGGTGACGCGTTCAGGCCCTTCGCGATGCGGGGCGCCGCCCGGCGCGCCTTCGGGTCGAACTGGGCGCGCAGCAGCTGGTCGACCTGGGCGGGCTCGATCCGCTCGACCGCTTCGGCCTCGGTGATGATCCCCTCGGCCACCATGTCCACGGCGATCTTCACGGCGGCCGCCGCGGTCCGCTTCGCGGTGCGCGTCTGCAGCATGAAGAGGCGGCCGCGCTCGATGGTGAACTCCAGGTCCTGCACGTCGCGGTAGTGCCGCTCGAGCCTCTGGGCGATCTCCTGGAACTCGCGGTAGGCCTGCGGAAGCTCCTCCGCGAGGTGGGCGATCACCTGGGGCGTCCGGATGCCGGCCACCACGTCCTCGCCCTGGGCGTTGGTCAGGTACTCGCCGTAGAGCACCTTCTCGCCGGTGTTGGGGTCGCGCGTGAACGCGACGCCGGTCCCGGAATCATTGCCCATGTTGCCGAAGACCATGGTCACCACGTTGACGGCCGTGCCGAGATCGTGGGCGATCTTGTTGTAGTTGCGGTAGTCCACGGCGCGCTTGCCGAACCACGAGCCGAAGACGGCCTTGATGGCCAGATCGAGCTGCTCGTCGGGGTCGGTGGGGAACTCGCGGCCGGTGGCCTCCCGCACGATGGCCTTGTACGCGTCCACGAGCTCGCGCAGGGCGGCAGCGTCGAGGTCCGTGTCGGCCTTCGCGCCGTGCCGCTCCTTCGCGGCATCCAGCGCCTCGTCGAAGCGGACGCCGTCCACGTCCATCACGATCCGGCCGAACATCTGGATGAAGCGCCGGTAGGCGTCCCAGCCGAAGCGCTCGTTCTGCGTGAGGGCAATCAGGCCCGGCAGCGTCTCCTCGTTGAGCCCGAGGTTGAGCACCGTGTCCATCATGCCGGGCATCGAGAACTTGGAGCCGGAGCGGACGCTCACGAGCAGCGGGTTGTCGCGCCCGCCGAACTGCTTGCCGGTCTCCCGCTCCACCTCGCGCATGGCGTCCTGGACGTCGTCCCACAGGCCGTCCGGGAGCCGCTCGCCGCTCGCGAAGTAGTCGTTGCATGCCTCGGTGGTGATGGTGAACCCGGGCGGGACGGGGAGGCCCGCCCGCGTCATCTCCGCGAGCCCGGCGCCCTTGCCGCCGAGGAGCCCCTTCATCTCGCCGTTCCCGTCGGCACGCCCCGCGCCGAAGGCGTAGATGTACCGCCTGGCCGCGCGGTGGGTTCGTTCGGCGACGCTGTCAGTGGTGGTCATGGATCGCTGGCTCCTTGTGGGGGACGCTGGTGGTAGGGGGCGTTCGATCCGTGGGGACGTTCGGAACGTGGCTCCGGGCAGGGTCGAATGGCGACGTGGGACGGCACGAATTGTACCGCCGCTCGGCGGCAGGGACCGCCGGCCGGTCCCGCGGAGCGGCGTCTGGCGCGCGCGTCGGGGATCTGCCGGCGTCCGGGCGCGGCGCCTGCCCCGGCGACCCGTGTTCCGGCGCTTCCCGACGGCTCCCTGCTGTTCAGCTCCGCCCGGCCGGATCCCAACGCGAAGGAAGAGGAACCGAGGCGGGAGCTATCGGCCCTGTGGCTGCTGCCGGCGACCAGAACCACTGGGTGCTGAAGCCGCAGAACGCGCGCCTCTGGTACGAGACCGGTGCTGGCCTTCCTCGACCATCGCGTGCTGGGCGCCGACTGGCGCCGGGGCCCGCCCGGAACAGCCCCCCGGCGAACCGCCACACAGACGCGGCTGCACCGCGCCGGTCTGCCCTACGCTCCGTGCGTGCTGACGTACGCTCCGCGCGTGACGAGCGCCGAAACCCCGCGCCACGACCTCCCGCGCGATCCGGGTTCCGGGCCGCGAGCACGACCTCGCCGGCCGGCCCCGATCGCGGTCGATCCGGCCGATCCCGGCACGCTCCTTCGGGCGCTGGTCGAGAGGGAGCCCCTGGCGCGCGCGGATCCCGGTGCGGTGCGGGTCGTCAGGGCTCCGGGCCGCGTCAACCTGATCGGCGAGCACACCGACTACAACGAGGGCTTCGTGCTGCCGGCTGCCATCGACCTGGAGCTGCGCATCGCGCTGGTGCCGGCCCGGGACCGGCGGGTCGAGATCGTGCTGGCGGAGACGGGCGAGCGGGCCGGGTTCGACCTCGACACCATCGGTCCGCGGACGGGCACCTGGATCGACTACGTCGCCGGGACGGCCTGGGCCCTGCGCGAAGCCGGGGTGCCGGCCCGCGGCTTCCGCGGCCTCCTGGCGAGCACGATCCCGACATCGGCCGGACTCTCCTCGTCCGCGGCACTGGAGCTCGCGTCCGCGTGGGCGCTCACGGAGCCCGCCGGCGGAACCGTGGACCGGCTGACGCTGGCGCGCATCTGCCAGCGGGCGGAGAACGCCTACGTGGGCGTCAACTGCGGGCTGATGGACCAGGCGGCGGAGTCGCTGGGGCAGGCGGGCAGCGCCGTGCTGCTCGACTGCCGCACGCTCGACTGGCGGCCGGTCCCCCTGCCACGGGACCGCTGCCGGCTGGTGGTGTGCGACACCGGTTCGCCGCGGCGCCTGAGCGCCTCCCAGTACAACGCTCGCCGCGCACAGTGCGAGGCTGCCGTGGCGGAGCTGCAGACCACGGACCCCTCGATCCGGGCGCTCCGCGACGTGACGCCCGGGATGCTGGAGTCGATCCGCGGGCGGCTCGACGACGAGACCTTCCGGCGCTGCGAGCACGTGGTCCGCGAAGACCGGCGGGTCCTGGACACGGTTGCCGCGCTGGCGGCCGGCGATCTCGCCACCGTCGGCCGCTGCTTCGCCGAGAGCCACGCCTCGCTGCGCGACCTGTACCAGGTGAGCTCTCCCGAGCTGGACGCCATGGTCGACATCGCGCTCGACACGCCGGGCGTGATCGGCTCGCGCATGACCGGAGCCGGGTTCGGTGGCTGCACGGTCTCGCTGGTCGAGCCGGGCGCCGAGGCCCGGTTCCGCGACGCGGTCCTCGACGAGTACCCGCGACGGACCGGGCTGACGCCGCGGGTGTTCCTCGTGGAGGCGTCCGATGGGGCGGGCCTGATCGCGCCGGCCTGAGGCGCGCGCCGTACACTGCCATCATCCGCACGAGGACGATCCGGGGGCGTCCCGAGCAAGGGAGGTGCCGCGACACGATGACCATGCCCGATGAC
>DAIDTV010000016.1 GCA_027457005.1 Chloroflexota bacterium | reverse complement strand
GAGGAGGAGGCGAACGACCCGGAGTTCGCGAAGACGCTGGCGAGCTACGCCGACGTGTACGTGAACGATGCCTTCGGCACCGCGCACCGCGCCCACGCGTCGACGGTGGGCATGGCCGAGCTGCTGCCCGCCTACGCCGGCTTCCTGATGGAGCGCGAGATCAACGCGCTCTCCAGCCTGGTCGAGAACCCCGCACGACCGTTCGCGGCCGTGCTCGGCGGCGCGAAGGTCTCGGACAAGGTCAAGGTGCTCGAGAACCTCGTGTCCAAGTGCGACACGTTCTGCATCGGCGGTGGCATGGCCAACACGTTCCTGGTCGCCAGGGGCTACACGGTGGGCAAGAGCCTGCTGGAGCCGGACCGCGTCGAGGACGCGAAGCGCATCCTGGCCGACGCGGAGGCGCGCGGCGTCACCTTCGTGCTGCCCACCGACGTCGTGGTGGCCAAGGAGGTCACCCGCGGTGCCGAGCGCAAGGTGGTGCAGGCGAGCAAGGTGCCCAACAGCTGGTCGATCGTCGACGCCGGCCCGAACACCATCCGGGCGTTCGAGGAGGCGCTGCAACCGGCCAGGACGATCCTCTGGAACGGGCCCCTCGGCGTGTTCGAGATCCCGACGTTCGGCGACGGGACGCGCGCCATGGCCCGCTTCCTCGCCGCGCGCGCCGACGAAGGCGTGACCACGGTCGTGGGCGGCGGTGATTCGGTCGCTGCGCTCGACCAGCTCGATCTTGCGGAGAAGATGACCCACGTGTCCACCGGGGGCGGCGCGTCGCTCGAGTTCCTCGAGGGCATCACGCTGCCCGGCGTCTCCGTGCTGAAGGATCGCCCGGCCGACTAGGGCTCGTGCCGGCACGACCCGGCCATACCAGTCATCATCACGGGAGCACGGGCCCGGTCCGCGCTCCCGTGAACGATTCCCGGAGGGTCAATGAGCCGCGTCCTCGACCGTGGTGCCATCTTCGCCGGCTGGGTGGGTGCCGGGATGGCGGCGGTCATCGTGCTGAGCTTCGAGCTGGTGATCCCGGTGCAACCGGTGGTCTTCTACTCCGCGCCGTTCGCCGGCCTCCTGATCGGCTACTACGCGAACCAGCGGTCCGAGCGCGCCGGTGGCCCCTGGGGCCGGCTCGTCGCGAACGCCCTGTACGCGGGGCTGGTCACCGGGATCACCCTGGCGCTGCTGTACGGGGCGCTGCGGCTGCTGTTCTTCTACGCGGACCAGGGGTACAGCGCCGACAACCAGGGGGGCGCGGTGACATGCCGCTCCGGCGCCGACTGCACGTACCAGCGCTATCTCGCCGACCCGGCGTACGCGGCGGAGCTGCGTTCCGCCGGCGTCACCGACGCGGCCGGCTTCGAGCGCTACTTCCTGTCGGAGCAGCTGAACGGCGGAGTCACCCTCGTGCTCTGGACGCTGGTGCCGGCTCTTCTCGGTGGTCTCGCGTACGGCGCGTCGAATTCGCGGCCGCGGGGACAGGCACCGGTGGATCCGTCCGGCCGGTCCCCGGGCTCCCCGGCGGTGCTGCCGCCGCCCGGCGAGTAGGCGCCGCCCGGCGAGCAGGCGCCGCGGGGCGAACAAGGCGCCGCCCGGCGAGCAGGCGCCGCGGAGCGAGAC
Organism: Chloroflexota bacterium; assembly: GCA_027457005.1. GTDB lineage: Bacteria > Chloroflexota > Limnocylindria > Limnocylindrales > CSP1-4 > JAJYNJ01. The sequence continues at coordinate 11,521 of DAIDTV010000016.1, read as the reverse complement.
GGGCGGGAAGCGGTGAGCGGTGCGATGGCCGCAGGAGCCGGGGGCCGGGCGAGCACCCCCCCGGCGACCCGATCACCCGTCCCACGAAGACGCCCCGGGCTCTCGCCCGTGGCGTCCGCATCGCAGGTGATCCAGGCTGCCGCGCGGTGGCGCGGCCAGCGATTACGCCTCCGGCGGCTTCTTCGCGCGAGGCGCGCGGGCGGGCTTCTTCTCGGCGGGAGCGCTCGCGGCCTCCGCCTTGGCGGCCCGCGGGCTGCGCGTGGCCTTGGGTGCCGCCTCCCCGGCCGGAGCGGCCCCCTTGCCGGCCGTGGCGCGGGGTGCCCGGGTGGCGGCGCTCTTCGCCGCGGGCGTCTTCGCCGCGGGCGTCTTCGCCGCGGGGGCTTTGGCCGCAGGGGCCTTGGCCGCAGGGGCCTTGGCCGCGGCCGACTTGGGTGCACTCTTCGCGGCCGCGGTCCGAGTCGGGGCCGCCGGCGCCGCTGCGTTCGCGGCCGCCGGGCTCTCGGTCGGCTCGCCCCGCGTCGCGCGATGGACCGCGGCGCGGGCCTTGCCGGCGGCCGTCTGCTCGCCCTTGGCCTTCGTCGCGCGCGAGGCGGCAACGCGGGCCTTGGCGGCCTTCGCGGCCGCGGCCTTGCCGGTGGTCTTTGTAACGTGCCCGGTGCCCACCACGGCCGAGCCGGCGAGCGCCGCGCTGACCTTGCGCATCAGCCGGCTCTTGCGGCGAGAGGCGGCGTTCGCGTGGATCGCCCCCGACTTGGCAGCCCTGTCGAGCGCGGACTCGGCCTCCGGGATCGTCGCCGTCGCGACTTCGGTATCTCCGGCGATCGCCGCACGCAGCGCCTTGGACACGAGCGTCCGGGCCCGCGACTCGCGAGGCTGGTTGATCTCGTGTCGGCGCGCGGCCTGGCGGTCGCGCTTGATGGCCTGGGGCGTTCGTGCGCCCTTCCAGTTTCGAGCCGAGTGTGCCAAGGCGGATCGATCCTCGATGCGATGCTGATGTGACGGCGGGGCACGCCAGTGCGGCGCCGCCGTTTCCGGCCGGCGCGACCGCTCATGGTATCAGGTCGTCGCCGACCGGGCGAGGGGGTCGCCTCTGCTACACTCGCGGCGCCCCATGATCCCCCAGGAGCGGTTCCGCAACTTCTGCATCATCGCGCACGTCGACCACGGAAAGTCCACCCTGGCGGACCGTTTCCTGGAGCTGACCCACACCATCGACGCGCGCCAGATGACCAGCCAGGTCCTCGATTCGATGGACCTGGAGCGCGAACACGGGATCACCATCAAGGCTCGCGCCGTCCGGCTGCACCACACGGCCCGGGATGGCCAGACCTACGCGCTGAACCTGATCGACACGCCGGGGCACGTCGACTTCACGTACGAGGTGAGCCGGTCCCTGCAGGCCTGCGAGGGTGCCATCCTCGTCGTGGACGCCGCCCAGGGCATCGAGGCGCAGACGCTCGCGAACGTCTATCTCGCCCTCGCGCACGACCTGGTGATCATCCCGGTCGTCAACAAGATCGACCTGCCATCCGCGCAGCCGGAGCTGGTGGTCGACGAGCTGGAGAACGTGCTCGCGATCCCGCGCGAGGAGGTGATCCTCGCGTCCGCCAAGGAGGGGACCGGCGTCGCCGACATCCTGGAGGCGGTGGTCCAGCGCATCCCGTCGCCCGGGGGCGACCCAGCCGCGCCCGCCCGCGGACTCATCTTCGACTCGCACTACGACGCCTACAAGGGCGTGGTCGCCTACGTCCGGCTCGCCGAGGGCACCCTCCACGCCCACGAGGCGGTGCGGCTCATGGCGTCCGGCGCCGAGAGCGAGCTGCTCGAGCTCGGTGTCTTCCGGCCCCAGCTGGTGCCGGTCGAGACGCTGTCGGCCGGCGAGGTCGGCTACGTGGCCACCGGCCTGAAGAGCGTGCGCGACTGCCAGGTCGGGGACACGGTCACCTCCGCCGAGCGGCCAGCGGACACCCCGCTGCCCGGCTACAAGTCCGCCCAGCCGCTCGTGTTCGCGGGGATCTACCCGATCAACGGTCCCGACTACCCGCTGCTGCGCGACGCCCTCGAGAAGCTCCACCTGAACGACGCATCGATCACGTTCGAGCCCGAGAGCTCGGTCGCGCTCGGGTTCGGGTTCCGGTGCGGGTTCCTCGGGCTGCTCCACATGGAGATCGTGCAGGAACGGCTCGAGCGCGAGTTCGACCTCGACCTGATCGCCTCGGCGCCGTCGGTGGAGTACCTGGTCACGCTGACCGCCGGCCGCGGCGAGGTGCGGGTAGACAACCCCGCCGAGCTGCCGGGCCCGTCCGACATCGAGCAGATCGCCGAGCCCTGGGTGCGCGTCAAGATCGTCACGCCGAACACCTACATCGGGACCCTGATGGAGCTGGCCAAGCTGCGGCGCGGCGCGTTCCAGTCGATGGAGTACCTCGACCAGACGAGGGTGCTCATGCAGTTCGAGCTGCCGCTGGCCGAGGTGATCGTCGACTTCTACGATCAGCTCAAGAGCCGCACGCAGGGCTACGCGAGCATGGACTACGAGGAGATCGGGTACCGACCGGAGCGGCTGGTGAAACTCGAGATCCTGGTGAACGGCGAGCCCGTCGACGCGCTGTCGATGATCGTGCACCGCGAGGATGCACAGGCGCAGGGACGCATGCTCGCCGAGCGGCTCAAGAAGCTGATCCCGCGCCAGATGTTCGAGGTGCCCATCCAGGCTGCCATCGGGAGCACCGTGGTCGCCCGCGAGACCATCGGCGCGATGCGCAAGAACGTGCTCGCAAAGTGCTACGGTGGCGACATCACGCGCAAGCGCAAGCTCCTCGAGAAGCAGCGCGAGGGCAAGCAGCGCATGAAGCGCGTGGGCCAGGTGGAGATCCCGCAGGAGGCGTTCCTCGCGATCCTGCGGACCGACGAAGGGTCCTGAGGGGCCGGGGCGAGAGGACTCGGAGGCGATCCATGCCCGTGCCGCTCGACGAGCTTCGGACGCTGATGGCGATCGCGCTTGCCGGCCTGCTGCTCCTGCTCCGCCTGGATGCGCCCCGGTTCTCGGGCGCCGAGTACGACATGGAGCCCTCCGCCTACGACGAGGAGCCGCCCGGCGTGTCGATCGGCGACCTCGCGGTCCGGACCGCCTGGCCGGGCCTGGCGATCGTGCTCACGGCCGGCGTCGCGCTGCTCCTGCCGGCGGGCCGCGGGGCGATCGGGCTCGGGGCGTCCACGCTCCTCTCGTCCGCCACCATCGTCTGGATCGTTCTCGGCTCCGCGGTGGGCATCGGTGCCGTGCTCGGGCTGGCCGCCATCCGGTCGCCCGGCTGGCCGCCCCGCCTGAACCCGCGGGCCGTCGCTCCGAGGCATGCCTTCGACGCGGTGGCGACGGCGATCGTCGACGAGCTGACGTTTAGGGGCGTGCTCCTAGGGCTCCTGCTCCTGGCCGGGCTGCCCGTCTGGATCGCCTTCCTGGTCCAGCTGGTCGTGTACGGGATCGAGACCCGCCTGGGCCGGTACGCCGTGACGCTCGGGCTCCTTGCTGAGGCGCTCGCCCTGGGCGCGCTGACCGGGGTCCTGGCCGTCGCCACCGGCGGGGTCGCGGCGCCGCTCGTGGCGCACGCCGTGATCCGCTTCGCCGCGCTCGACGTGGAGGGTGCCCTGCCGCCCATCGTGCCGCGCCGGTTCGCCTGAACCGGGGACCACGTGCCCGATCCCGGCGGAACGCGCCGCCCCGCTCGTGCGCTCCCGCCGGCTGCCTCCGGCCACGCTGAGGTCCGTTCCCCGCGTCCGCCGGTCGCCCTCTACGTGCACGTCCCCTTCTGCGTGTCGCTCTGCCCCTACTGCGACTTCGTCGTCTACGCGGGGCGATCCGCCCGCGGTCCCGGGTCGCGCGTCGATGACTACCTCGCCGCGCTCGCCGCGGAGCTGGACCTGCGCGCCGATGCGCTCGACGCGTCCGGCACGGCGCGACGGCCGCTGCGCAGCGTCTACCTCGGCGGCGGCACGCCGTCGCTGCTGCCCGCGGCCGACGTTGCCCGCCTGCTCGACCACGTCCGGGACCGGCACGGGATCGAGGACGGCGCCGAGGTGACCATCGAGGCCAACCCGGGCCCCGATGAACGGGGTGACCTCGCCGGGTTCGCCGCCGCGGGCGTCACGCGGCTGAGCCTCGGGGCCCAGAGCATGGAGGCATCGGAGCTGCGGCGGCTGGGCCGCCGGCACGCTCCCGGTGACGTCCTCGCCGCCGTCGCCGAGGCGCGCCGGGCGGGAATCGGCTCGATCAGCGTCGACGTCCTGTACGACGTGCCCGGCCAGACGGAGGCCACGTGGCGGCACACGCTCGAGGTGTTGCTGGACGCCGGCGTCGACCACGTCTCGGCCTACGCACTGACGCTCGACGATCCCGACGCCGAGGGGCTCACGGGCCCGCTCGGCGACCACCTGCCCACCCGGCCCGGCGCGCGCGCATGGAGGGAGCGGGCCCGCGCCGGGCAGGACGACGACCGGGCCGCGGACCTGTACGCACTCGCGGACGAGCTGCTGGCCCGGTACGGACTGCGGTGGTACGAGCTGTCGAACTGGGCGCAACCGGGACACGAGAGCCGGCACAACCTGGCCTACTGGCGCCACGAGCCCTATGAAGCGCTCGGCCCGGGCGCCCACGCCTTCGACGGTCGCTCGCGGCGCCGCTGGAACGCGGCCCGGCTGGACGGCTACCTCGCCGCGCTGCTGCCGGCGGGGCCGCCCGGCGCCGCTGCGGCGAGCGGGCCGCTGCCACGGCTCCCACCGGGCGGCGAGGAGCGGTTGGACGCCGAGACGTTCGCGGTCGAGGAGGCGATGCTGGGCCTCCGGCTCGCCGAGGGAATCGGCCCGGAGATCGCCGCGCGGCCCGCGGTCGCGGCGGCGCTGGACTGGGCGCGCGGCCACGGGCTCGCGGAGGACCGCGACGGCGGCCGTATCCGGCTGTCACTGCGCGGGCGGCTTCTCTCCAACGAGGTCCTCGCGCGAATTGCCCGCCATTGACACCCGCCGCCCGCGCTTGGTACCATCGCCCGCGTTAGCACTCGCGACCAGAGAGTGCTAACGGACCAGGCCGGGCCGTCCACCGGCCGCTTGACGAGGGACACGTGGTGGCGCGCCGAAAGGACCGCGAGCCCGGACCGCTCGACGCACGAGCGCAGGCGATCCTGCGGTCCATCATCGAGGAATACGTCGTGACGGCGACACCCGTCGGCAGCCACGCGCTCGTGGAGCGCTACGGCCTGGGCGTCAGCTCGGCGACCGTGCGCAACATCATTGCCGAGCTGGAGCACGCCGGGTACCTCTCGCAGCCACACACCAGCGCCGGCCGGACCCCGACCGACGCCGGCTACCGGCTGTACGTGGCATCCATCGAGGACGCCGTGAACCTCGCGCCGGTCGAGCAGTTGATGATCCGGCACCAGTTCGGCCAGGTGGAGTTCACCTCCGAGCAATGGTTCCGCCTCGCGGCCGCGACGCTCGCGGCGGTCACCCGGGAGGCCGGGCTCGCCACGCCGGCCAAGCCGGCGACGGCACGGCTGCGCCGCGTGGACCTGGTAGAGAGCGGCGACCGGATCGCGGCGCTCGTCCTGGTGCTGGCCGAGGGGCCGGTCAAGCAATGCCTGCTCCAGCTCGGCGAACATGTCGAGCAGGCCGACCTCGACCACGCGGCGCGGCGCCTCAACGAGACGCTGGCGGGGAAGACCACCCGGCAGGTCGAGACGGCGGTGACCGGCCTGCCCGGTGAGACGCCCCAGCAGCGCCTGGTGCAACAGGCTGCGTCGCGGGCGCTGAGGGTAATGCAGGAGTTCGACGCGGCTTCGGTCGAGGACCTGGTGAGCGAGGGGCTGCTGAACGTGCTGGCGGCCCCGGAGTTCTCGGAGTCCGAGAAGGTCCGGCGGGTGTTCGGCGCGCTGCAGGATCGCGAGTACCTGCGCCGGCTCGTCAACCGGGTCGCCACGCGGAGCGACGTCCAGGTCTTCATCGGCAGCGAGAACGAGGTCGAGGAGATGCGCGATGTCAGTCTCGTGGTCGCCTCGTACGGGCGCCCCGGGCGCGCGGTTGGCCTGATCGGCGTCCTCGGGCCGACGCGCATGCCCTATCCGCACGCGATCAGCAGCGTGCGCTACGTAAGTGGACTCATGAACGAGCTGGTGGATCACTTCTACGCATGACCGAACGACATCACGACGGCGCACGGCGCCGCATCCACGTACCGGGCACGCCCCGCGCCAACGGCGGCGAGGGCCCTGCCCCGACAGGGCCGGAGACGGAGACCGGCCAGCAGGCCGCGCCCGCCGCCTCCATGGCCGAGCTCGAGGCGCTTCGAACCGAGCTGGAGGCGGCACGCCAGGAGGCGGGGGAGCTGCGGGCCGCCTGGCAGCGCAGCGCGGCCGACTTCCAGAACTACCGGCGCCGCAGCGAGCAGGAGCGTGAGGCCACCCTCGGGCTGGCCAGCGAGTCGCTCATTCGCAAGCTGCTGACCGTCGTCGACGACTTCGACCGGGCGCTGGAAGCCATGCCGGAGGCGCCCGAGCAGGCCGGGTGGGTCGAGGGCGTGTGGCTGGTCGAGCGCAAGCTGCGTGCCCTGCTCGAGTCCGAGGGCCTCACCCCGATCGAATCGCTCGGGAAGCCGTTCGACCCGCACGAGCACGAGGCCGTCGTGCACCAGGATACCGACGAGGCTCCCGATGGGACCGTCATCGCGGAGCTGCAGCGGGGCTACCGGTTGCGGGATCGCGTGTTGCGTCCCGCCCTGGTGGCCGTCGCCAACAACGCTGGCGGGCAGGAAAGGCCCGGAGGAGAGCACTGACCCATGGGCAAGATCATCGGAATCGACCTCGGCACGACCAACTCGGTCGTCGCGGTGATGGAGGGTGGCGAGCCGACCGTCATCCCGAGCGCCGAGGGCGGACGGACGGTGCCGTCGGTCGTCGCGTTCACGAAGACGGGCGAGCGGCTGGTGGGCCAGCTCGCGAAGCGCCAGGCGATCACCAACCCCGCCAACACGGTCTACTCGATCAAGCGGTTCATGGGACGGCGCTGGGACGACCCGGAGGTCCAGCGGTCCAAGGGCCTCGTGCCGTACAAGGTCGAGCGCGACGCCAAGAGCGACGGCATCAAGGTCGTGCTGGCGGAGGGCACCGGCTACACGCCGCCCGAGATCAGCGCGATGATCCTGCAGAAGCTGAAGGCGGATGCCGAGGCGTACCTGGGCGAGAAGATCACCGAGGCGGTCATCACCGTCCCGGCCTACTTCGACGACACCCAGCGCCAGGCCACCAAGGATGCCGGCCGCATCGCCGGCCTCGACGTCAAGCGGATCATCAACGAGCCCACCGCGTCGGCGCTCGCCTACGGCCTCGACAAGAAGACGGACGAGAAGATCGCGGTCTACGACCTGGGCGGCGGCACGTTCGACATCTCGATCCTCGAGCTGGGTGACGGCGTCTTCGAGGTCAAGTCGACCAACGGCGATACCCACCTGGGCGGCGACGACTTCGACCAGCGCGTCATCGACTGGCTGCTGGCGGAGTTCAGGAAGGACCAGGGGATCGATCTCCGGGCGGACCAGCAGGCGATGCAGCGGCTCAAGGAGGCGGCCGAGAAGGCCAAGATCGAGCTGTCGACCACCCTGCAGACCGAGATCAACCTGCCCTACATCACCGCCGACCAGACCGGCCCCAAGCACCTGGTGGTGCCGCTGACGCGAGCCAAGCTCGAGGACCTGGTGCACGACCTGGTCGATCAGACCCGGGGCCCGGTTCAGCAGGCCCTGAAGGACGCCGGCCTGAAGCCGTCCGAGATCGACGAGGTGATCCTCGTCGGCGGGCAGACGCGCATGCCGGCGGTGGTCGAGGCGGTCAAGGCGATGTTCGGCGGCAAGGAGCCGCACAAGGGCGTCAACCCCGACGAGGTCGTGGCGGTGGGCGCGGCGATCCAGGCGGGGGTGCTGGGCGGCGAGGTGAAGGACGTGCTCCTCCTCGACGTCACGCCGCTGTCGCTGGGCATCGAGACCCTGGGCGGGGTCATGAGCCGGCTGATCGATCGCAACACCACCATCCCCACGTCCAAGAGCCAGGTCTTCTCCACGGCCAGCGACAACCAGCCCCAGGTGGAGATCCACGTGCTGCAGGGCGAGCGCGAGATGGCGTCCGACAACAAGACGCTCGGCACGTTCATCCTCGACGGGATCCCCCTGGCGCCGCGCGGCGTGCCCCAGATCGAGGTCACCTTCGACATCGACGCGAACGGGATCCTCGACGTGCGGGCCAAGGATCGCGCCACCGGCCGGGAGCGCGAAGTGCGCATCACGGCATCCTCGATGCTGTCCAAGGACGACGTGGACCGCATGGTCCGCGACGCCACGGACCACGCCGAGGAGGACCGCAAGCGGCGCGAGGAGGTGGAGACCCGCAACCAGGCCGACACCCTGGCGTTCCAGGCGGAGCGCACGCTGCGCGACCTGGGCGACAAGGTCTCGGCCGACGACCGGGCGGCCACCGAGCGCGCGGTCGAGGCCGTGCACGAGGCGCTCAAGGGCAACGATCTCGACGCGATCCGCTCGCGCGCGCAGGAACTGGCCACGCAGTTGCAGAAGGTCGGGACGGCCGCCTACCAGGAGGCCGGGCCTACGCCGGGCGGCGAGGGCGCCGCCCCCGGTGCCGGCGAGGCCGCCGGGACCGGGGAGCCGGGCAAGGGCGGCGAGGACGAGCCGGTCGAGGGCGAGTACAAGGAGGTCTGAGGCCGGGGTCCGGTCGCGCGCTCGGGCCGGCACTTGATTCGCGCCGGCCGCGCCTGCAGGTCGGTGCGGTTGCGACGAGACCGACGCCGGTCAAGCCTGCGTCGGCCTACCGGTGGGCGTCGACGTGGACAGCCCGAGGAGCAGCAGCTCTGCATACGCGTCGGCGGCCTCGGCCGCCGGTCGCCCGCCGACGCGCGCCAGCACCTGGTCGAGGAACGGGCCGAACACGATCTGGGCGAACACCGGCCCGAACAGCGCCTGGAAGACGAGTGACGGGGGAACGTCCCGGAACGCCCCCAATGCTGCCCGCCGGCCGTACCAGCCGAGCAGCGTCGGGGCCAGGCGGGTGATCATGGCGCCCGCCATCACCTCGACCAGCTCGGGATCGTCGCGGCTGGCGATCACGAGGTTCCTCACGAGGTCCGCGCGCGCCGCGACCGCGCGGTGGTAGGTCCGGAGGAGCACCGCGAGCGCGTCCCGGTCCGACAGCCCGTCCGTCTCCGCCAGCAGTGCGAACTCGATCTCGGTGGGAGCCACCCGTTCGGCGACCGCGCGGAGCAGCGCCGACCGCTCGCCGAAATGGTGGTACACGGCCCCCTTCGTGACGCCCGCCTCGGCCGCGATCTCGTCGATCCCGGCGCGCGTCCACGGCCGCGACAGGACACGCTGGGCGGCGTCGAGGATGCGGTCCCGTGTGTCCGGCACGGAGGCGGGGGGCGCGGTGCCCGCGGCCTCGAGCGCGGCTCGCACTCCGGCCAGGCCGCGGAAGTGGTAGTGGATCGCCTGCCGGGACACGCCCGCCCGTCGTGCGATCTCGTTGACCGACAGCCTGCCGGAGGCCGCCGCCTCGTCGGCGGCGGCGCGGAGGATCCGCTCGCGCGTCGTGACGGCGTTCGGCAGCCCGGGTCTGACTGCACTTGACATACCATGGAGTATGTACTGTAACGTCAAGAGAGACGGGCGACAGCCATGGGAACCGGCGCAGGCCGGGGAGGCAGCGGGCCGGCGGGGACGGACGGCGCGCGACACGATCGGGAAGGCGGCATGGCCGAGACGCGACGCACAGACCTGGAGGACCAGCGGTCCGAGCCGGTCGCCGGCAGTCCAGCCGGGGCATCCCCCTCGCCGGGGGCGTCCCCCACTTCCGGCCCGGAGCGACAGGACGGCGTCCCGGCGCTCGAGGGGCGCGGCCTCGTCAAGACGTTCGGGCCGATCCGCGCCGTGGACGGCGTCGACATCTCCCTCCGGCCCGGGCGTATCTACGGCCTCCTGGGCCCCAACGGGTCCGGCAAGACCACCCTGATCAGGCTGCTGGTCGGGCTCGCGCGGCCCTCCGCCGGCGAGGCCCGGCTGCTCGGGCATCGGGTGCCTTCGCGGGAGATGCTTGCCCGCGTGGGGTACATGACGCAGGCGGACGGGATCTACCCGGAGCTGTCGGTGTGGGAGAACGTCCGCTTCTTCGCCGGCCTCTACGGGTCGTTCGACCGGGCCCGGCTGGTCGAGACGCTCCGGGTCGTCGAGCTGGCCGACCGGCTCGGCACGCCCGCGCTCCAGCTGTCGGGAGGGATGCGCCGGCGTCTCTCGCTCGCCTGCGCGCTCGTCCACCGCCCGCCGGTCCTGGTGCTCGACGAGCCCACGGTGGGGATCGACCCGGCGCTGCGGGTGCAGTTCTGGCGGCATTTCCGTGCCCTCGCCGCGGCGGGTGCCACGCTGCTCGTGACGAGCCACGTCATGGACGAGGCGGATCGCTGCGACGAGCTGCTGTTCATCCTTGCCGGGCGCATCTTTGCCCGCGGGACGAGCGCGGAGCTCCGGCAGCGCGCCGGGTCCCAGAACCTCGAGGAGGCGTTCCTGCGCTTCTCCGGGGACGGCGGCGACGATGCGCAACCGAACGTGGACAGGGGAGGCGCGGCGTGAGCCGGCGCCGCGTCGTGGCCGTGGTCCGCCGCATCGTCGCCCAGTTCCGGCGCGACCGGCGGACGCTGGCGCTCATCTTCGTGGTCCCGATCGTGATCTCGGCGTTGCTGGGCTGGGTCCTGCGCGACCAGCAGACGGCTGCCGTCCGGCTGGGCATCGTCAACCAGGCGGGTCCCGTGGGTCAGCGCATCGCCTACGCGCTGCTGGTCTCGGGAGCGGCCGGCCAGGCCGGGTCCGGCTCCGCCGTGGCGCTGCCGTCCTCGACGATCCCGGAATCGACGGCCCGGTCGGAACTTGCCAACGACCGGCTGGACGTCGTGCTGGTGATCCCGTCGGACGTCGCCGGCGGGCTCGCGTCGGGGCACGGGGTGCGCCTCATCGTGATCACGCAGGGCGCGAACGCACCCGTGGAGGGCGGGCAGGTCGCGCAGGTCCAGCAGCTGCTCGCCCGGGCCGTCTCGTCGATCGTCCCCGGCTCTCCCGGCCTCCCGACGATCGAGCACGAGACGGTGTTCGGCTCGCCCGGCTCCGACACGTTCGATGCGCTGTCGCCGTTCTTCATCGGGTTCTTCGCGTATTTCCTCGTGTTCATCCTGACCGGGATCAGCTTCCTCCTGGAGCGCATCGGAGGAACGCTCGAGCGACTCCTGGCGACGCCCGTCACGAAGGGCGAGATCGTGCTTGGCTACACGGTCGGCTTCGGGATCTTCGCGACGCTCCAGGTAGTCGTCCTGATGGCGGTCATGCTGATCCGCATCGAGGTGCCGGCGCTCGGTCCGTTCGGCGCCTTCGTGCTCGGCCTTGCCGTGCCGAGCGTGGGCAGCCCGCTGCTTGCCTTCCTCATCGCCATGC
>DAIDTV010000015.1 GCA_027457005.1 Chloroflexota bacterium | reverse complement strand
CCAACGACGTTGCCAAGTACTTCGCGATCCTGCCGGCGATGTTCAGCGTGGCCTACCCGCAGCTCAATGCGCTCAACGTCATGGGCCTCGCGCGCCCGCAGAGCGCCATCCTGTCGGCCGTGATCTTCAACGCGCTGATCATCATTGCCCTGGTGCCGCTCTCGATCCGCGGCGTGGCCTACCGCGCGGCACCGGCGGCCGACCTCCTGCGACGCAACCTGCTCGTCTACGGGCTGGGCGGCATCCTCGCCCCCTTCCTCGGCATCAAGCTCATCGACGTGATCATCACGTCAATCCACCTCGCGTAGGAGCGACGGACGATGCGCAGGTTCCTCCGCACGCAGCTCTGGCCGGCGGTCGCGCTGCTGGCGCTGCTGACGCTCATCACCGGCATCGCGTACCCGGCCGCGGTCACCGCCGTGGCCCAGGTCGCATTCCCGCCCAGGCCAACGGATCGTTCATCGTCGTCGACGGGAAGGCGGTCGGCTCGTCGTTGATCGGGCAGTACTTCGACGGGCCGGGGTACTTCTGGGGCCGTCCCTCGGCGGCAGGGGTGTCCACGACGAACCCGAGTGGCTACGACGCCATGAGCTCGGGTGCCTCCAACCTGGGGCCCACGTCGAAGGTGCTCATCGACGAGGTGACGCAGCGGGTCGACGCCCTCCGCAGGGCGAACGGTGACGCGCCGATCCCGGTCGATCTCGTCACCAGCTCGGCGAGCGGGCTCGACCCCGACATCAGCCCGGCCGCGGCCTACCAGGTTCCCAGGGTGGCGAAGGCACGCGGGATGACCGATGCGCAGGTGCAGGCGATCGTCGACCGCTACACGCAGGGCCCTATGCTGGGGTTCCTGGGGGCCGCGACCGTCAACGTGCTGGAAGTCAACCTGGCGCTCGACGGGCTGCTGCGATGACGGCACCCGTGGGCGGCCCAGCTCGCCGGAGGGAGCGGGACCGATGACCGAGCCGCGCGTGGACGAAGAGCGGCCGACCGGTGAGGAGATGCTCGCCCGGGTTCAGGCCGAGCAGCCGGGTGAGCGCGGCCGCCTCCGCGTGTACCTGGGCATGGCGCCCGGCGTGGGCAAGACCTACCGGATGCTGGAGGAGGCGCACCGCCGCCACGATCGCGGGACCGACGTCGTGGTCGGCTTCGTGGAGACGTACGGGCGGCGGAACACCGCCGCGCTGCTCGATGGCCTGGAGATCGTGCCGCGGGCGCGGATCGAGTACCGGGGCGTGGTCGTCGAGGAGATGGACACCCAGGCGGTCATCGACCGCCGGCCCGCCGTGGCCCTGGTCGACGAGCTGGCCCACACGAACGTGCCGGGCTCGGTACGGGAGAAGCGCTGGCAGGACATCGACCTGATCCTGGACGCCGGGATCCACGTGGTGAGCACCTGCAACGTCCAGCACGTCGAGTCGCTGGCGGATGCGGTCGAGACGATCCTGGGCGTCCCGGTACGGGAGCGCGTCCCCGACGCCGTGGTGCGGGCAGCGGACGAGATCGAACTGGTCGACATGAGCCCCCACGCGCTCCGGCAGCGCATGCGCCACGGCAACGTCTATCCCCCCGACCGCGCGGCGATCGCGCTCGAACGGTTCTTCACCGAGCCGAACCTCACGGCGCTGCGCGACCTGAGCCTGCGGTTCGTGGCGGGACAGGTCGACGAGCAGCTGGAGGACATCGTCACCGAGCGCGGGCTCCGGAGGCTGCCGGCCGTCAGCGAACGAGTGCTCGTGGTGCTCGACGGTCGGCGGTCCTGCCGTCGCGCCGTGCGTCGGGCCGCGTCGCTGTCGGGCGCGCTGCACGCGTTGCTCATCGCCGCGGCCGTGGAGACGCCATCGGTGGGCATGTCGCACGACCGGCGCCAGGACCTCCAGGAGAACGTGGACTACGCGGTGGACCTGGGGGCCGAGATCGTCCGCCTCGAGGCGCCCGACCTCGTCACCGGGGTCCTGGAGATCGCCCGCTCTCGACGGATCGCGCACGTGGTGCTGGTGCAGGAGTCCCGGACCGTCGTCGACCGGCTGCTCCGGCACTCGCTGGCCGACCGGCTCCTGCAGCAGCTGCCCGGCGTGGAGGTCCACCTCGTCGCGGCCGAACAGCCCGAGGCGACGAACCCTCAGCGGTCCACGACGCGGTAGCCCACCCCCGGGTCCGCCACGATGATGCGGCCGGCGGCGCCGGTCGGGTCGGCCGCGGCGAGCTTGCGCCGCAGCCGGCTGACGTACACGTGGAGGTAGTGCGCCTCCTCCGCGTACGCGGCTCCCCACACGCTCCGCAGCAGGCGCTGCCTGGTCACCACGCGACCCGGCTGCGACAGGAGCACCTTCAGGAGCTCGTACTCGCGCGTCGTCAGCTCGACGGGACGTTCCCCGACACGGACCTCGCGGCGGCCGATGTCGAGGGAGACCGGGCCGAGCACGAGCAAGCCGGAGGCGTCCGCCGCCGGGCCGGCCGCGCGGCGCAGCACGGCGCGGATGCGGGCGTGCAGCTCCTCGGTGCCGAACGGCTTGGTGAGGTAGTCGTCGGCGCCCGCCTCGAGCGCGGCGACCTTGTCCCGCTCCTCACCACGGGCCGACAGGATCACGATCGGGGTGGTTGCCTCGCGTCGGATCCTGCGCACCAGCTCGACGCCGTCGAGGTCGGGCAGGCCCAGGTCGAGCAGGACCAGGTCCGGCCGGCGCGCCTCCCATGCCCGGAGCGCCTCGCGGGCGTCGGCCGCCTCGTCGATCCGGTAGCCGTGCTTCTCCAGGTATGCCGCCACGGCGCGCCGCGTCGGCGCGTCATCCTCGACCAGCAGCAGCGCCACGCCCCTGGGACTCACGGGCGAGGTTCGTCCCAGCCCGGGGCGGCGAGATCCGCCTCCGGCGCCACGGGCAGCCGCACCGCCACGGCGAGGCCGCCGAGATCGCTCCGCCGCGCCGTCACGTCGCCGTTCATGGCCCGCGCGAGGCCCTGCACGACTGCCAGGCCCACGCCCATCCCGCGCCGCGACGTGCCCCTCGCCTGGTCGACCCGGAAGAACTTGTCGAACAGGCGGGGCAGCGCCGCATCCGGTGCGCCGGGGCCGTCGTCCTCGACGACCAGCTCGACGAAAGGGGCATCCGCGACACACGCGGCCCGCACGACGATGGTGCTGCCCCCATGGCGGACCGCGTTCTCGACCAGGTTGGTGAGGATCTCGTCCAGGTACAGGTCGTCCACCAGCACCGGTGGAAGCGTGGGCGCGACGCGGACCGTCAGCGTCTTGTCCCGGGGGTGAAGCCGCGCCACCGTCCCGCCCACGATCTCGTCCAGGTCGTGGGGCTCCAGCTCGGGGTGCAGCGCGCCGCCCTCGATCCGGCTCAGGTCGAGCAGGTTCCGGACCAGGAGGTTCAGGCGTTCGGCTTCCGCGTCGATGGACTGCAGCGCCGCCCGCTGCTCATCGGCCGACCACCGGATCTCGGGATCGAGGAGGCTGCCGGCGGACGCGCGGATCGTCGCGAGCGGCGTCCGCAGGTCGTGGGAGACGGAATCCAGCAGCGCCGTCTTTAGGCGATCGCTCTGCCGCGCGACCTCGGCGGCGGTCGCCTCCGCGGCGAGCCGGTCGCGTCGGACCACCTGCCCCAGCTGGTCGGCGGCTGCGGAGAGGATCCGGGTCTCGGAGCGATCCGGTGCCGATCGATCCGCACCGCGGGTCGCCCAGAGCGACCCGAGCGCCTCGCCGGCGACCTCCATCGGGACCCGGTACAGGGCGCCCGCCGAGCCCGGCGCGGGCCCGCCGTGTGCCTGCCCCGGCGCGGGCCCGCCGTATGCCTGCCCCGCGAGGTGCGTGCGCACCCATCCTGGTGCGGCCTCCGGCGCCGATCGTTCGAGCACGATGCGCCACACGCTCGCGGGCCGCGGAGTCTCGGGATCGCTGTCCGCCACGACGTGCTCGTCGCCGGGGCCGGGCCCGAGCGCGAGCCAGATGCGGTCCATGGCGGTGGCGGAGACCAGGCGCGCCAGCACCTGGGGCGCGGCGGCCTCCACGGTGCCGCTCGTCGCCAGGGTCCGGCTGATCTCGAAGAGGGCCTCTGCCTCGCGTGCCCGCTCGATGGCCTCCTGCGCACGCGCCGCGAGGAGCGCGGCCAGTCTCCCGATCGCGATCGCCACCGCGAGGAACAGCAGCAGGTCGAGCCACTCGAGGGGATCGGCGACCGTCAGCGTGTAGAGCGGCTGGACGAAGAGAAAATCGTAGAGGAGGAACGCGGCGACCGACGTGATGACGGCCGGAATCGTGCCGAATGCCATGCCGACGCCGAGCACGGCGAGCAGGTACACGGGAGCCGGGTACGGTACACCGAGGACGCCGTGGAACAGGGCGATCGCGGCGGTGGACACTGCCAGCGCCGCCAGGACGCCACCCGCGACGAGCGCCAGCCGCCGGGCGTCTGTGCGGCGGAGTCCTGCCGCCGATTGCAGCGCGTGCATGCGGGCTCATGGTAGTCCCGCGCGCGGGCGGCCAGACCCACGGAACGGTCGACGCGCCGCCGCTCAGCCAGTCGCTGCGGCGCGCCTTGGGCTGCCTCCGGCCGGAGTGCCCTGCACGGGCAGGCTTCGCCAGAGGGCGGCCGAAGGGCCGGCGTCACGAGACCGCGCCCGCGCAGTCGTACAGGGAGCTCGATCCCGACCCGCCGTAGTCGACCTCGGTGCACGTGCCGGTCACCCAGCTGTTGACCGAGGACGCCGTCCCACCCTGCCCGCCAGGGCCGCCGATGCCGCCGCCTCCTCCGCCGCCTACGAGCACGTAACGGAGCTTCCCGGACGCGATGTACTGCTGGAGCTGCGCCAGGGTGGGGGCCGGATCGGAGCCGGTGAAGCCGCCCATCCCCATGACCGGCAGACCGGTCTGCAGTTCGATGCCGGCGGCGCTCTGCGCAGAGCTCACGGCCACGATCCACGTCGCACCGTCCTGGTGCGCGACCAGGTAGCTCACCAGCGCCGGGTCGGCGGAGCCCGTGCCGGGACCGGCTCCGCCGCCGAAGCCGACGGACCGCTGAGCGGGAGCTGCCGGCAGTGTGCCGGACGGCAGCGTCGGAGGAGTGCCTGCGTTCCCTGCCGCGCCGAAGCCCGGCCCGGCGAAGCCGCCGAACCCGCTACCGGCGCCGCGGCCGTCGAGCGTGACCGAAGCGGGGCCCGGGTGCGGGTCGGAGCCGGTGACCGACGTCTGCACGGTGGCCAGCGAGTACGCCGCCGGCGCCAGGAGCGCGGCGACCAGCCCGAGGGCGGCCGCCACCGGCGCCGCGCGTCCGAGCGTGGTTCGCAGCTGGGGCGCCGAAGCGACCAGCAGCACGGCCGACGCCACGGCGGCGAGCGCGACCGCCGCCGGCCCCAGTGCCGGGAGGAAGTCCGGGGTCCGCTCGAGCAGCACCATCCCCCACAGGGCACTGCCGACGAACGCGGCCGCCAGGGCGATTGCGCCAAGCGGGGACCGGGACCGCAGCGCCCACAGGTCGGCCAGGCCGGCACCGACCAGCACCGCGATGCCCGGTGCCAGTGCGACCGCGTAATAGGAGTGGATGACGCCCGACATGAAGCTGAACACGAGCGCCTGGGTCAGCAGCGTGCTGCCCCACAGGAGGTAGCCCGCCAGCCCACGGTCCGTCCGTCCGGCCCGCCTCCGCAGCCAGAGGCCGATGGCGAGGCTCGCGAGTGCCAGCGGGATCAGCCAGGCGATCTGACCGAAGAACTCGCTGTTGAAGAGGCGGAACAGGCCGGCCGTCCCGCCGAACGCGCCACCGCCGCCGCCACCACCGGGCCCGCTGCCGCCGAAGATCCGGCCCAGCCCGTCGTAGCCGAAGATCAGGTCGAGCGGGGATCCGGTCGTGCTGCCGCCGATGAACGGCCGGCTGCCGAGCGGGATCGCCTGGACGATTGCCACCCACCAGCCGCTCGCGACGATCACCGTGGCCGCCGCGACCAGGAGGCCGCCGACGCGTCGCCGCAGCGAGGTGCCGGCCGAGACGAGATACACGAGCGCGAACCCGGGCAGCACCAGGTACGCCTCGAGGTATTTCGTCAGGAACGCGAACCCGACGAGCGCGGCCGCGAGGGCGGTCCAGCGCAGGCTGCCGTGGTCGAGCGCGCGGAGCAGCGCCCAGGCGGCCGCCACGAGCAGCAGGGTCAGGAGCGCGTCGGGGTTGTTGAACCGGAAGATCAGGACGGCGGCGGGGGTGAGCGCCATGACCACGCCCGCGATGACCGCCGCCACCGGGCCGAACGAGCGCCGCACGATGACCAACAGCAGCGCCACCGTCAGCACCCCGGCCAGCGCCTGCGGCAACAGGATGCTCCACGGGCTCAGGCCGAAGACCCGCACCGACAGGCCCATCAGCATGGTCGAGAGCGGGGGCTTGTCGACGGTGATGAAGTTGCCCGCGTCGAGGGACCCGAAGAACCAGGCCGACCAGCTCTTCGACGCCGCCAGCACGGCGGCCGAGTAGTACGTGTTGGCGTAGCCGTTCGCGGCGAGGTTCCACACGTAGAGCACGGCGGAAACGGCGGTCACCCCGATGAACGACGGCAGGACCCAGGTGGGTTCGCCGGCCAGGGAGCGAACGAGATCGCGAAGGTGGACGCCGGGTCGGGCGGAGGTTGCGCCCGTGTCCCGGGTGATCGCAGTCATCGGGGTGTCCTTTCGGGGCGGGTACATCCTGCATGGCGGCCGTCCGCGGGGTGCCGCGGGCGGTCCGTGTCCAGGGCGAGCCGGAGGAGCAGGAAGCGGAGGACGGTGGCGAGCGCGTTCGCGGCCACGAGGACGGTGAGTTCGGCCGGTCGGCCGGCACCCGGCGCAACGCGGTCGAGGCCGGCGAGGGACGCCGTCGTGATGGCCAGCGCGATCGCGAACGCGAGCAGCCCGGCCGCGTGATCCCGTGCGAGCCCGTCGCGTCCCTGCGCGTCGAACGTCAGCCGGCGGTTGGCCGCCGTGTTGCCGATGGCGGTCAGGACGAGCGCCATCGCGTTGGCGATTGCGGCGGGCGAGGTGGTGCGAAGGATGGCGAACAGGGCGACGTAGGCCAGGGTGCTCGCGACGCCGATGATGGCGAAGCTGCCGGCCTGCCGGACTGTCCGCCGGTGGTGTGCCGCCGGGCGGACAGCGTGAACGCGAGGCGCCGCCGTGTTGGTCGCCGCCGCGTTGGTCGCGGGCCTGGCGATCGCCGCCCGCCACGCTTCTGCTGCCATGGCGGGCAGTGTCGCGGGCCCACCCTTGCGATCAGGTTACGGCCGGCACGCTTCCCTGCCCGGGCTGGATCGGCCCCGTGCCCTCCGGTCTGGCTGCCGGGCGCCTGTGCGCTATTCCGTCCGGTCGGCCGGCCAGGTGCCCATGACCTGGCGGAGGATCGCGAACTCGCCGATGTGGTAGGCGTTGTGGTCGCCGACCAGGCGGACCTCCCGGACGATCGTGTGCCCGGGGGTGCCCGGGATCGTCGCCAGCAGGTCGGTGGACGGGTCGGCCACCAGGTCATGCAGCGCCTGCCGGTCGGCCTTGAACGAGGCGACCGTGCGGGCGAACTCCTCGGCTGTGGCGGTCGCGTCGCGCGCCGGCCAGTACTCCTCCGGCCAGTTCGGCGCGATGTACGCGCGATTCCGCATGTAGTCCAGGATGTCCCACTGCGCGATCCGGATGTGCTCCAGCAGGTGCCAGGGCGTGTACGGCACGTTGGGCGGCCGGCGGTTGATGGCGTCGGCCGGGAAGTCGGCGACCGCGGCGTCGTACGGCATGTGGGCGCCGCGCCCGTCCACCAGGTCGAGCAGCTGCTGCCGCAGGATGTCCGTGTCTGCCATCTCTGCCCCCTTGTCGCGGGTCTGTCCCGCATTGCCGGCTATTCGAGTGGCGCCAGGCCCGCCGAGCGAAGGTGAAGGCGAGCGCGATCCCGTGGCGCCTGGCGTACGTGATCGTCACCCGGTCCACGAAGCTGGTGCCTCCCCCGAGTGCACGGTAGTCCGCGAGGGCGGCGTCGTGGACCTCGCGATCGACCATCTCGATGCGGAGCGCCGGCACGACCCGGTCGATCAGGGCATCCACCGCCGGCCGGCCGAGCCGCGAGCGTACCAGCGCCACGGACTCCGCGACGATGTACCCGTGGGTGAGGAGATCCGCATCCGCCGCCCCGTCCCATGCCCGCAGCGCCGCCGCATGGTGCAGATCATCCTCGTCGAGCAGCGCGAAAAGGGCGCTCGTGTCCACGAGGGCCGTCACCATCGATCGAGCTCGGCGAGGTACTCGTCATGCCTCTCGGAGATGTCGTGCGCGCCCGAGTGGAATCGTCCGAAGACCTCACGGGCCTCTTCACGCGCTTCTCGCCGCGCCTCCGCGTCCGCGGGATACGTGCGATCCACGGCGTCTCGAATGAGGGCCCCGATGCTGGTCCGCCGGCGTCGTGCCTCGCGGCGGAGGCGTTCGTGCTGCGGATCGGTGAGGCCGATCGGGATCCGTCTCATGGCGTGAACGATACCACTCCGGGCCAGAGTGATCTCATATGCGGTGGGCTGCGGGCCCTCCCGAGCGCGTCAGCGGACCGTGCGCGATTGCGCCACCTCGTCGTCCGGTCGTCCCGGTTGCCAGGCCCCGGTACCCTGCGGGGGACATGGCACGCTCCACCACGGAACGGCTCGATCCCCGGCTGCGGGCGCTCATCTGCGACAGCGATCCGCGGGTGGTCGGGGCGGTCGCCCATGCGCTGGGCGAAGCGGGCTTCGAGGTGGTGACCCTCTACCGGGTCGACGCCGCCGTGGCCCGCCTGCTCGACGAGCGCCCCGACGTCGTGATCCTCGGGCCCAGCCGGGACGTGGACCCACTGGTCGCGGTCCCGCGGTTCCTGGCCCGCGCCGCGATCCCCGTCCTTGTGGTCTCGGCGCTGCGCGACGAGGTGTCCGTCGTCGCGGTGCTGGAGGCGGGCGCGGACGACGTGCTGGACTCGGCCTATCGGCCGCTGGAGCTGGTGGCAAGGGTGCGGGCACTGCTGCGCCGCCGGGCCGGGCCTCCGGTTGCGCCGGATGCTCCGCTGCCGGATGGCCTGCGGATCGACCCCGGGCGCCGGGTCGCGAGCGTGGACGGCCGCTCCCTCGAGCTGACGCCGATCGAGTTCGAGCTGCTCTGCGCGATCGGCGGACGGCGCGGCGACGTGGTGGACCACCGCACCCTGCTGCGGGCCGGGTGGCCGGGCCGTGCCGACGTTGACCCGGACCTGCTGCGCACCCACCTGACGCACCTCAACGGGAAGCTGGTCGCCGCCGGGCACCCCGGTCTGCGAAACGTGCGCTCGATCGGATACGCGCTGCGGGTCGAGGGGGGCACCGGGCCCGCCTGACGCGGCGTACCATCCTCGACCGGAGGGAGGCGCCCTGGGAATGCTCGCCATCCGGACCGAGCAGCTGACCAAGTACTACGGGAAGGCGCGCGGCATCCTCGATGTCGACCTGGAGGTCCGCACGGGCGAGATCTTCGGCTTCCTGGGTCCCAACGGGGCGGGCAAGTCGACCACGATCCGCCTGCTGCTCGACCTCATCCGACCGACCTCGGGGCACGCGGAGGTGCTCGGGCTCGACGCCCACCGGGATCGGCTGGCGATCGACCGCCGGGTCGCCTACCTGCCCGGCGACCTGTCGCTGTACGGCGACCTGACGGGCGCGCAGACGCTCCACTACCTGGGCAACCTCCGTGGTGGCGTGGACACGACCTACCGCGACGAGCTGGTCCGGCGGCTGGAGCTGGATCCGTCCAGCCGCATCAGGAGCATGTCGCGTGGCAACCGCCAGAAGGTCGGGCTGGTCGCGGCGTTCCAGGGCCGTCCGGAGCTCCTGGTCCTCGACGAGCCGACCAGCGGACTCGACCCGTTCGTCCAGCTCGAGTTCGAGCGCCTTGCCGACGAGGCGCGGCGGGAGGGGCGGACCTCGTTCATCTCCTCGCACATGCTCCCGGAGGTGGAGCACCTGTGCGATCGGGTCGGGATCATCCGCGAGGGCCGGCTCCTGGCAGTCGAGTCGATCGCGACGCTCAAGGAGCGGGCACTGCGCCGGCTCGAGATCGAGTTCGCCTCGCCCGTGCCGCCGGACGCATTCCGGGACGTGCCGGGGGTGCGCGACCTGCGGGTGGACGACGCACGGCTGAGCTGCACCGTGATGGGCAGCCTGGACGCGCTCGTGAAGGCCGCGGCCGGGTTCGAGGTGCGCGGGATCCGGACACAGGACACGAGCCTCGAGGAGATCTTCCTGGCCTACTACGGAGCCGGCCCGGAGGCGCCGCATGCTGCTGCGTAGCGTCTTCACCAAGACCGTGCGCGACCTGCGCTGGCCCACGTTCTGGACCGCGCTGGCGCTCTTCGTCGGTGGCGGCTACTTCACGCTGCTCTACCCGACGTACGCCACGCAGTTCAAGCTGACCGAGCTGCTCGACCAGCTCCCCGCGGCGATGAAGGCGCTCATCGGCGCCCAGGTCGCGGACGTGAGCACCGCCACCGGGTTCCTCAACATCGAGCTGTTCCCGATGATTCTCCCGGCCGTGCTCGCGGGGTTCGCGATCGCCCTGGGGAGCGGCGCGACCGCGGGCGAGGAGAGCCGCGGCACCATCGACGTGCTGCTCTCGTACCCGGTGCCGCGCTGGCTGGTCGTCACGCAGAAGGCGGCAGCGATCGTGCTCTCGGTCGTGGTGGTGGCCGCGGGGCTCTGGGTCGGCGCGGTGCTCGGCGCCGCGGCAAGCAACAGCCCGCTCGACTCGGGACGGGTCGCCGAGGCGCTCGTCATGGCCGCGCTGCTCGCGCTGGACTTCGGTTCGATCGCCCTGCTGCTCGCCTCGGGGACCGGCAACCGGGGCCTGGGGATCGGCGTGAGCGTGGCCCTGCTGGTGGTCATGTACTTCGTCAACGCGCTGGCGCCGGTCATCAGCGGCCTGGACTCGGTCAAGCAGGCGTCGCTCTTCTTCTGGTACCTGGAGAGCAACCCGATCCGGCACGGGATCTCGATCGGCGATTCGCTCGTGCTGGCGGCCGTGGCGATCGCGCTGTTCCTGGCCTCGCTGGTCGCCTTCGAGCGCCGCGACCTGGCCGCGTGAGCCTGCCCGGCCGTCTGGGCCGGTCCGCGTCCTCGGCCGCGTGAGCCGGTCCGCGTCCTCGGCCGCCACTGCCGGGCCACGCCTCGACGCGTCCACCGCCGCCCCGGGCGCCCCTCACTCGCGGTAACCGCCACCGTCCCGCAACCCTGCCTCAACGCCATCTCCCTTTGCGCTCGCCCCCGCCGCCCATAGGGTCCGGGCCGTGGGGGACGGCCGGCATCCCGCCGGAGCCGGTCGTGCGCCAGGCGGGGGACGCTCGCGCTCCCGTCGAAACGGGCGACAGCCGTCGCCATCGCCGGCACCGGTCACCAGGCACCGGGGCCCACGACGACGAAGGGAGCAACACATGGCCGCCACCTCGCCGGATGGCATGAAGCGGACACTCAGCCTGACAGGGCTGACGATCAACGCCATGGCGCTGATCGCGCCCGGCGCGTTCCTGTGGACCACCTTCCAGTCGCAGGCGCTGCAGGCCAATGGCGGCCGGACCACCGCCTTCGACATGGTCCCCGGCCTGCTCTTCGCGCTGATCCTGGCGTTTCTCACCGCCTGGTCGTACTCGGAGCTCTCGGACCTCTACCCCAACGCCGGGGCCGGCTCGTCGTACTACTTCGCCGAGGCGGCCTTCCTCGAGCGCGAGGAGGCCTTCCACTACAGGTTCGCCCGCCTCGCCAAGTTCGTCGTGGGGTGGATCTCGCACCTCTACTACTGGATCTACCCGGGGATCATGGTGGCCTTCACCGGCACGCTGGCCGTCTACATCCTGGGCCTGTTCGGCATCACCCTCTCGACGCCGCTCGAGATTGCCGCCGCGGTGCTCTTCGCGATCGTCACCGGGCTCATCGCGTTCCGAGGCATCGCCGGGTCGACCATGACGGCGATCATCATCAACGTCATCCAGCTCACGGCCCTGGTGGCGTTCAGCGTGCTGGCCGTCGCCTTCCGGCTCACCCACCCCGAACTCGCGTACGCGCAGCACGACGTCGCCGCCGTGGTCCTGCCGCACAACATGATGAACGTGCTATTCCAGGGCACCATCGCGATCCTGCTGCTGGTGGGGTTCGAATCCGTCACGGCGCTGGGCGCCGAGGCGGTCAACCCGAAGCGGGACATCCGCCGGGCGGTGCTGCTCTCGCTGGCCATCCAGGGCGGGTTCGCCTACATCCTCGAGTACGTCTCGGCCAACTTCTTCGTGAACTCGGCCGTCACCGCGCAGGTGACCGACTCGGCCGGCAGGGTCTCCACCGTAAGCGGGTATGCGGCCGCGGCGGCCTCGGGCGCCCCCATCGGCGACATGGTCCGGCTCATCGGCGACCAGATGCTGGGCGGGACGGGCCTCGCGCTCTCGCTGATCCTCGCGGCGACCGTGCTGGTGGCGCTGGTGGGGACCACGCTCGCCTGCCTGAACACCGGCGTGCGCATCACCTACGTGATGGGCCGCGACCGGGAGGTCCCGGGCATCCTGGGCCTGCTCCACGGCCGGTACGCCACGCCCCACTACGGGATCCTCGCGCTGGCGGCGATCTCCGCGCTGCTCGGCGCGTACGGCGTGCTCAGCGCCGACAACCTGCTCCAGATCATCCTCGCCTCGAATGCCGGCACGTTCCTCGTCTACGGCATGACCAACGCGATCGTGGTCGTGGCGTTCTGGCATCGCGCGGAGCGCAGCCTGGTCAAGCACGTGCTCGTGCCGGGGCTCGGCCTGCTGGCCAACCTCGCGATGCTGGGCGCGGTCGTCTTCCTCAGCCTCGCCTCGGGTGGCTCGACGCAGACCGACACGCTGATCGCCCTCGGCATCGTCGTGGCGTGGATCGCCGTCGGGGCTGCCTGGCTGCTCGCCAACTCGCGTGCCAGCAAGCGCGCGCTGCTCGTGACCGCGGTCGCCGACCGGGGAGCCAGCGCGTAGCCGGGGCGCGGGCACGCAGGCGGCGCGACGGGTGCGGGCCCCGCCCATGGCGACGCCACCGGTCGACCCTCGCCCGCCGGCAGACCCTCGCCCGCCGGCCGACCCTTGCCCGCAGGCGGATCCTCGCCCGCCGGCGGATCCTCGCCCGCCGGTCGACCCTCGACCCGCGGACGAGCGGCCCGGTGGGGCGATCCACGTGCGCCCCTGGCCGGAGCGGGCCGACCAGCCCGAGGGCGTGCGCGTCGAGCTCGCGGGCCTGTCGGTCACGGGTCCCGTGCGCAGCCGGAACGAGGATCACGTGGGATGGGCGGTTCCGGGCGATCGCGTCTGGGTGCCCGCCAGGCACGGGGACGAGCGCCTGCCGGCAGCGGAGCTCGCGGGCC
>DAIDTV010000014.1 GCA_027457005.1 Chloroflexota bacterium | reverse complement strand
ATGAAGTACAGCCCCAAGATCCACTACCAGCTGGCGCGCAGTCCGCGGCTCGCGGAGCTCCATCCTCTCCAGGATGAGCGCACGGTCCAGGGGATCCTCGAGGTGATGTACCGGCTGGACCTCCAGCTCCGCGAGATCTCCGGCATGGATGCGTTCACCCTGCAGCCCGCCAGCGGATCGCAGGCCATCTTCGCGGCCGCGGCGATGCTCCGCGCCTGGCACCGGTCACGCGGCCAGTACCCGGCCCGCGACGAGATCGTCACCACCATCTTCTCGCACCCCTCCGACGCCGCGGCGGCCCACGTCGCGGGCTTCCGGATCGTGACGCTCCAGCCGGGCCCACGCGGGCACCCCGACCTGGACGCACTCCGCGCCGTCCTGGGGGAGCGGACGGCGGGCCTCTTCATCACGAACCCGGAGGACACCGGGATCTTCAACCCCGACATCGCGGAGTTCACCCGCCTGGTGCACGAGGCAGGCGGCCTGTGCGTGTACGACCAGGCCAACGCCAATGGGCTGCTCGGCATCACCAGGGCGCGCGAGGCCGGGTTCGACGCGTGCTTCTTCAACCTGCACAAGACGTTCTCCACGCCGCACGGGTCGGGCGGCCCGGCCTGTGGGGCGCTCGGCGTCGGGTCGGTCCTGGAGCCGTTCCTGCCCGCGCCCGTGGTCACCTTCGACGGCGAGCGCTACCACCTGGACGCCGCCCGTCCGCAGAGCGTGGGCAGGGTCCGCACGTGGTACGGAGTGCCGGAGGTGCACCTGCGCGCCTACGCGTGGATCGCGAGCCTGGGCGCCGGGGGGCTGCGGACGGTGGCCGAATCCGCCGTGCTCTGCAACAACTACCTCCTCGAACGCGTTCGCCGGATCCGCGGCGTCGCGGTGCCGTGGCCGGACCGGCGGCGGCTGGAGCAGGTCCGCTACAGCTTCGAGCCGCTGCGCCGCGAGACCGGCATCGGGTCGGAGGACGTCGGGCGGCGCATGGCGGACTTCGGGGCACACTACTGGACGAGCCACCACCCCTGGCTGGTGCCCGAGCCGTTCACGCTGGAGCCGACCGAGTCGTACTCGCAGCAGGAACTCGACGAGTACGCGGCGATGCTCGAGCGCGTCAGCCGGGAGGCGTACGAGGACCCCGAGCTGGTGCGCACGGCGCCCCATGCCAGCGTGGTGCACCGGCACGATCACGGGCCGCTTGACGACCCTTCCCGGTGGGCCATCACCTGGCGCGCGTACCTGCGGAAGCGGCAGGAGACTGGCAGCGGGGACCCCGGCCGGGAGGACCCGGACCGGCCCGCTACGGCACCCCCACGGTGAGCGGGGCCGCCGGCCGGGTCACTCCCCCAGCCAGGCGGACAGGTCGACCGGCTTCAGCCGCGGGCTGGGCGTGACCCCCGGGATCCGCCCCCGCTTGGCGATCGGCTTCCCGTCGATCTCCTTCAGGTCGCCGGTGAAATCGACCGGGCTCGCCCCGCTGATGTAGCTGCCGACCGCGAAGGAGTCCACGGGGGCGCCCCGCTCCTTGAAGTAGGCAATCCGGTCGGGGTTGAGGCCGCCGCTGATGATGATCCTGACGTGCTGGTACCCGGCCTGGTCGAGCCTGGCGCGGACCTCCGTCACCAGGTCGGCCGTCACGCGACCACGCTCGGACGGGGTGTCCAGCCGGATCCCGTAGAGCCGGTCGCCCAGCGCATCGGCCACCCGCAGCGCCTCCTCGGCCTCGTCCTTGAAGGTGTCCACCAGGACGATGCGGGGGACGTCCGGCGGCAGATCGCGGTCGAACGCCTCGGCCGCGCGGACCGTGTCGCCGAACATCAGCACGAGCGCGTGGGGCATGGTGCCGGTCGGGCGCAGCCCGGAGAGTCGCGCGCCTGCCGGCGTCGAGGCGCCCACGCAGCCCCCGACGATCGCCGCGTAGTCGAGCGTGTCGGAGATGTCGGGGTGGACGTGCCGGGCTCCGAAGCTGATCACGGGCTGCGGCGCCGCCGCGTCCGCGCAGCGCCGTGCCGCGGTCGCCCATCCGGTCGACTGCGCCATCATCCCCAGCATGGCGGTCTCGTACAGGCCGAACATGCGGTACCGGGCGCGGATGCGCAGCACGATCTCCCGGTCCGAGAAGAGGTCGCCGTCCGAGAGTGCCTCCATCGTGACCTCGCCGCGGTCCGCGTCCCGCAGCGCGTGAGCCAGGAGCGTCTTCGCCTCGTCGATCCCGCACAGCACGCCGGACTGGCGCGAGAAGACCTCCATGACCACGACCGGGTTGATCCCTTCGCGCTCCAGCACCTGCTGGGCCCGGAAGAAGTAGACGTCTGCCGAGTCGCCCTCCAGGATCGCCCTCGAGGGCCGGCGCACGGGCCGGGGCTGATCCATTGCCATCTACCCGACAGCCGGCGACGCGACGAGCTCGGCGCTCGTCGCCAGCCGCGCACCGAGGACGCCGCGCATGTGCTCCAGCGCGAACTCGTGCGCCGCGGGATCGAACGACGCCACGCAGTCGGTCACGATGGTGGTCTCGTAGTCCCGGTTCCGCAGGTCGGCGGTCGTGTGCAGCACGCAGATGTCGGTCATCACCCCCACCACGGCCACCTCGGTCACGTCACGGTCGCTCAGCACCACGTCGAGCGGTGTGTCGAAGAACCCACTGTACCGGCGCTTGGGCACCACGATCGCCGCGGCGGCGAGGTCCGCCAGCTCCGGGATCACCTCGACCTCGGGCGTGCCGCGGAGGCAGTGCGGCGGGAACATGCGGAACTCGAGGTCGTCGGGATCGTGGGTGTCGGCGAGAAACACCAGCAGCGAGCCGAGCGCTCGCTCGCGCTCGAGGAACGCCCGGGTGGCCGGGATGATCGCGCGACAGCCTTCGCCACCGTAGAGGTTGTGGCCGGGCTCCAGGAACCCGCGGAGCATGTCCACGACGATGACAGCCTTCACCTGCCCCCTGCCTTCTCCCTGTCCGGCGCCCCCCGCTCCGCGACGCGGTCGCCGCGGGCGAGTGTAGCAGGGGCACCCGTCAGTTCGGCCAGTTCGCCCGCGTACCGCTCGAGCAGCGCGCGGCCGCGCGAGACGCGCCCGGGTTCCACCATCGGCGGGACCCCGCCGGGGCGGAGCCACCGGGCCGACGCCTCGAACAGGTGATCGCACACGGCCAGGGTGCGTGCGATCGCGAGACCCAGGGCCCGCGCATCGGCGGCCTCCGGGGTGATCTCGGCCGACAGCACCACGCGAAGCTCCGGGTCGAGCCCGAACTTGACGAACGGCAGCTCGTCGTTCCACTGGAGCAGCTGCTGGTACGCCCTGCGATGGCCGTCCTGCACGGGCGGCGCGAACGGGAGCCACACCACCAGGCCAACGCCGGGCTGCCAGATGACCGTGAGGCGGAGGTCGAACCGGCGCCTCCCGTCGAGCAGCAGGTCCCAGGCGGTGGCCCCGTCGCGCTGGACGCGCGTGACCGGCGCAAGTCCGAGCTGGCCGAGCCACGCGTCCACCGACTCGGCCGAGCCGGACACCGCGGACGTGGCCGGGGGCAGGGGCACCGCGGCAGGATCGACCGGGGCGGTCAGTCGAGCGCGCCGGGGAGCATCGCGGTCAGCTCGAGATCGCCCCCGTTCCCGCGCCCGCCGGGGCCCGGGTTCCTGGCAGCGGAGCCGGGGCTTCCCGGGGCGGACGGTCCCGGCGTCGCGGCCGGGCCGGTGTGATCGACGGTCTCCCTCTTGCGCTCGACCGTCTGCCCGCTGGGCACCGCGCGCGTCCGGAAGTCGCTGGCACGGACGCCCTCCGCGATCTTGACGTTGCGCCCGAGCCGCACGCCGCGCGGGATGACCGCCCGCTTGCCGATCACCGTGATACCGGTGTTGAGCCGCGTGGGCTCCTGGCGGTTGGCGATGGTGAGATCGCGCCCCTCCCCCACCACGGTGTTCGGCCCCACCGATACCTGCTTGTCGAGGATCGCACGGTCGACCACGGCGCCCGCCCGGATCACGCAGTCGAACATCACGATGCTGTCGCGCACCACCGCGCCCACGTCCACCCGCACGCCCGGCGACAGCACCGAGTGTTCCACGGTGCCGTAGATCACGCAGCCGTGGCTGATCATGCTCCGGTGGACGCTCGCCGTGGGCCCGATCTTGGCCGGCGCCCGCTCCTCCGACCGGGTGTGGATGAGCCAGCCCGTGTCGTACAGGTCGAGCTCGGGGCGCTCGTCGAGCAGGTCCATGTTCGCCTGCCAGTAGCTCTCGATCGTCCCGACGTCCTGCCAGTAGCCATCGAACCGGTAGCCGAAGGCGCGCGCCCCGCCCTCCAGCATGGCCGGGATCACGTGCGCGCCGAAGTCGGTCCGCGCCTCGTCCAGCCACCGGAGAAGGGCGCGCTTCGAGAAGACGTAGATCCCCATGCTCACGAGGTTGCTCTTCGGCAGCCGGGGCTTCTCCTGCCAGTCGATCACCCGGTCGCTCTCGTCGAGGGTGACGATCCCGAACCGGTGCGCGTCCTCCATGGGCACCGTGCGGACCGCGATCGTGACGTCGGCGCGGTGGCGGCGGTGCGCGGCCAGGAACGGCTGGTAGTCCATCTTGTAGATGTGGTCGCCGGCGAGGATCAGCACGGTGTCGCCGGGGGCCTGCCGCACCACCTCGATGTTGCGCAGCACGGCATCGGCGGTCCCGCGGTACCACTCGTTGGGCCGGCCGCGCGCGATGTACGGCTGCAGGAGGCGGATCCCGCCGCTGGTGCGGTCCAGGTCCCACGGGCGGCCTGCCCCGATGTGGTCGTTGAGCGACCGCGGGTTGTACTGGGTCAGCACGACGATGTTGTCCACGTCGCTGTTGACGCAGTTGCTGAGCGTGAAGTCGATGATGCGGTACTTGCCGCCGAACGGGACCGCGGGCTTGGCGCGCACGCCGGAGAGGATCGAGAGCCGCTCGCCCTCGCCGCCGGCAAGGATGACCGCCAGGATGCTCTTCACGGCCACGATCCTACACCCGCCCCCGGGACGCCGACCCGTCGGTCCGCGGGGCGGTGGATCACAGGAACAACCTGGGGTTGACGAACGTGCCGTTGAGCTCCACGGCCCAGTGGAGGTGCGGGCCGGTGCTGTTGCCGGTGTCCCCCTCGTACGCGATCACCTGTCCCTGGTGCACCACCTCTCCCTTGTAGACGGCGGGCGGGTGCGTGTAGTTGTCGATGTGCGCGTACCAGGTGAGCAGGCTCTGCGAGTGGGCGATGATCACGATCCACGCGCGCAGGTTGGGCGGATCGTACGGGTTGGGGCCGACGAAGACGACGGTGCCGTCGCCGGCGGCACGGATCGGCGTGTACTCCGGAGCGACGATGTCGATGCCCGTGTGGAAGTGGGCGCAGTTGCCGAGCGGAGGCTCCGCGATGAACCCGGTGCAGCCGAACTCCTGGCTGACCACCCCCGGCATCGGCCAGATCAGCGTCCCGTTGTACTGCGACGGGATGTTCTGCTGCTCGGCGACGAGCCGGGCGATCAGGTTCGACAGCTCGTTGAGGGATTTCTGCTCGGAGGCGAGCCGCGCCGCGGCCTGCGCCTTGGTCAGCTTGAGCCTGGTGAACGCGGCGAGCTGTGCGGCCTGCACCGCCCGGGTCCTGGCCTCCAGCGCGTTCAGCTGCTTCTGCGCCGCCAGCAGCGCGTTACGCTGGCTGGTCATCTCCTGCTTGGCCTGATAGGTGGCCAGTCGCACCTGCTGGGACTGGGTGCGCGTGACCTGCGTGGCCTGCTGCAGCGTCTCGAGCGACTGCTGGTTCTGCTGGATCTGCTGGGCGAGCTGCGCGTCCTGGTTGCCGATGCGCAGGTAGTAGCCGACGTCGGCCAGCACGTCCGCCAGCGAGCGGGCCGACAGCAGCTGCTCCAGCAGCGAGGTCTGCTGGGTGATGTAGGCGTCGGCGATGTGGCCGGCGAGGGTGGCACGCTCGTCGGTGAGCTGCTGCTGGCCGGCCGTGATCTTGGTGTCCAGCGCGGAGAGCGCGGCGTCGAGGTCGCCGACCTGGGTGACCATGGCGGTGTACTTCGCGCGGACGTCCGCCAGCGCCGCCTGCGCGGCGTCGACGTTGGCCTGCAGCCTGGATTGCTGGACGTTGATGCCCTTGAGCTGCGTGGCCGTGGACGCCAGCACGCCCTGCAGGTTCGCCTCGCTCGCCTGGAGTGCCTGGATCTGCTGTCGCTGGGCGGCGATCTTGGCCTCGAGCGCCTTCTGCGCCCGCACCGCATCCGACAGGGGATCCGCCCGGGCCGTGGGCGCACCGCCGAAGGAGCCGAAGAGAAGGGGAACCAGGAGCAGCGCCGCGAGCAGTGCGCGCCGCCCGTGCCTTGCGTGTCCTATTCGACCCATCGCATCATCGTGCAGGCTTCGACTCCGTGCGGCGTCCGCTGGTGGCGCCAGTGCTGT
Source organism: Chloroflexota bacterium (assembly GCA_027457005.1). Classification (GTDB taxonomy): domain Bacteria; phylum Chloroflexota; class Limnocylindria; order Limnocylindrales; family CSP1-4; genus JAJYNJ01. The sequence goes on along the minus strand of DAIDTV010000014.1, from coordinate 7,335 downwards.
CCCTGCCCGCCGGTGGTGCGTCGCTCGGGCGAGAGGGCACGACTCGCAGGAACGACTCCGGCTGCGCGCATGATAGCCGCAGCGGCGACGGCGCCGCAACGCGGGCGCGCGGCTCGCCTCCCCGGGCCGGTACTCCGCCCGTCCGGGCCGGTATTCCATCGGGATCCCCGGCTGCGCGCCGGGATCGCCGCCGCGCTCATGCCCATCAGGTTATGGGCCGCAGGACCGCCAGGAACGCGGCCAGGATGAGGATGGGCCCGAACGGGATGGCGCTGCGCAGCCCGAGGCGACGGGTGGCCAGGAGCACCAGCAGCACCACGCCGGCCGCCAGCGACGCGACGATGAACCCGGCGATCAGCTGCGAGATGCCGCATACCAGGCCGAGGCTCACCGCGAGCTTGAGATCGCCCATCCCCAGCGCTCCCCTGAAGAGCGCGCCGGTGACGCCGAGGAACAGCGGGGCAAGCACGGCCGCGGCCAGCCCGCTCGCCATTCCCAGCTCCTTGCCCGCCAGGACCGGGTTCCAGCCCACCAGCAGCACCACCAGCGCCGCGGGGATCAGCGGCAGGGTGATCTCGTCGGGCAAGAGCCGCTGGTCGAGGTCGGTGGCGAGCAGGACGACCAGGGCGGCGAAGAACGCGGCGCCCAGGACCAGATCCCGGAGCGAGCCGAACCGGCCGGGCAGCGCGAAGAACGCCCCGGCCGCCAGGAGGGCCACCAGCGCGGTCCGCCAGTCGACCGGCCTGCGCGCCGCGTCCTCGTGCTCGGGCCAGCGGGCCGCCAGGCGATCGGCCAGAAAGCCGTAGATGCCACCCCCGATGCCGAGGATCGCGGCGGGCCCCCAGGAAGTGATGCCGTCCACGTGCCGCATGGTGCCCGGACTGGTGCACGCCGGCAACCCTGCCGGTGGTCCCGGTGGCCGGGCGCCGCTGGTCCCGGCCGCGACGAGCTCCCGCGGTGGACGTCGCCCGCGCTCGCCCGGGCTCGGGCGGCCGCGCGACAGCCTGCGGCCGCGACGAGCTCCCGCGGCCGCAGGACGGCGGCCCGGTGTGCTACGCGCCCGGTGCGCCGTCCAGCGCGAGCTGCACGAGCGTCGCGTGGGTCACGCCGGACGCGCCCCGCGGCGCCCACGGCACCGCGCGGCGGAGGTAGCCGGTGCCGCCGATGTCCATGTGCACCCACGGGCGGGTCACGAATTCCCGCAGGAACAGGCCGCTCTTGACGAGCGAGCCGTCGGCGGGGCCCGAATTCTGGAAATCCGCGTACCAGCTCTCCATGTCCCGGACGTAGTCGTCGACCAGGGGGATCTGCCAGTAGCGCTCGCCCTGCCGGGCCCCGGCGGCCACCACCGCGTCGAACCAGGGCTGCGGCGTGCCGAACGCGCCGGTGATCTGCTTGCCGAACGCGCGCTCGACGGCGCCGGTGAGCGTGGCCACGTCGACCAGGTGGGTCGCACCGAGCCGCTCCGCGTAGGTCAGCGCGTCGCCGAGGATGAGCCGGCCCTCGGCGTCGGTGTTCTGCACCTCGACGCTCTTGCCGTTGAGCGCCCTGACGATGTCGCCGGGACGGGTGGAGTGCGGGCCCGGCATGTTCTCGACCGCCGGCGCGAGGGCCAGCAGGGGCAGGTCGGGCGCCAGCCGCTTCGCCGTCACGATCGCGGCGATCACGGTGCACGCGCCCGTCTTGTCCATCTTCATCTCTTCCATCCGGTCCGCCGGCTTGATCGAGATGCCTCCGGAGTCGAAGGTGACCCCCTTGCCGACCAGCGCCAGCAGGCGGCCCTGCGCGTCGCGGGCGCCGTCCGTCCCGCTGCGCAGCACGATCAGCCGCGGCGGGTTGTCGCTGCCCCGGCCGACGGCCATGAACAGCCCCATGCCCATCTCGGTCGCGCGGTCCGGGCCGATCACGTCGATCGAGAGGCCGTTCGCGCGAGCCAGGTCCGTCGCCGCGTCGGCCAGGACGTCCGGGCTGACGTCGTTCGAGGCCCGGTTCGCCAGGTCGCGCGCGATGCGGGCCCCCTCGCCGATCGTCGCGCCGCGTTCGGCTGCCGCCTGCAGCGCAGCAACGTCCGCGCCCGGCGCCACGAGGACCAGCTCGTCGAGCTTCGGCGGAGCCTCGTCGTAGCCGGACCGGTAGAGCGTGGCGGGATCGTATGCGCCCTCGGCCACTCCCCGTGCCACCAGCATGGCCAGGTCGTCGGCCGACAGCCCGGAACGCGCCCGCAACGATGCGGGCAACCAGATCGCGAGGCGGGTCACCGGGTGGCCGGCCAGCCTGCGCTCGATGGAGGCCGCGACCCGGTAGGCGGCCAGCGCGTCGAAGTCCGCCACGGCCCCGGCCCCGACGGCGAGCACCCACGGGGCGCCCAGCTCCCGGCCCCGCAGCAGCACGCGACGGAAGGGTGCCCCTGCCACCTCGCCGATGCGCCGGTAGTCGGCGATCGCACCCTCCAGCCGGCGGTCGATCTCGCCAAGCGTGGACGAGTCGGGCTCGCCGGGATCGTCGGTCAGGATGGGGATCGCGAGGACATCGGCGCTCACCGACCACGGCTGATCGGAGACGACCCGGATCTGCATACGGACGGGCTCCTCGTGTAGATGGGGCGCGGCGGCCGGGACGGGTCGCGCCACGCCGCAGGCGACGCTGACGGTCGGATGGACGCGCGTCAGCTGCCCAAGTGTAGCGCCGCGACCGCGTCCCCGAGGTCGCCCCGGGCCTGCTCGATCGCGATCGCCGCCTGGTTCAGCCCGGCCTCTGCGACGTCGCCCATGATCACGACGATCGCCCGCGTGTCCGGGGGCAGCAGCTTCTGGGCGGCGGCCACGCGCGCGGCGAGCAGCTTTCCCGACGCGGTCAGCCGGCCGCCCGTCTTCTGCAGGTCGGCGTAGAGCGCGACCAGGGCCTTGTCGTAGGCGCTCATGCGGTCGATGTAGGTGGTCAGCGTCGAGACGTCGGCGCGGTTTGCCAGCGCGTCGCGCGTGGTGCGTGCCGAGGCGAGCGCGGCCGACGCCTCGCCCAGGGTCGTGAGCGCGGCCGCGTACCGGCTGGCGTGGGCCTGCTCGGTGGCCGCGAACACGAGGTCGTCGTGGCGCTGGAGAACGCCCGCGAGCTGGATAGCCGGGAGCGACTCGTCGGCCAGCGTGCGCCAGTCATCCGGCACGGGCTGGGTCGTCTGCAGCGCCGCCCGGGCAGCCGACAGCATGGCCCGCGACCGGTCGCCGAGCAGGTCCGGCTGGACCGAGGCCTGGACGGCGTCGAGATCGGCGTTCAGACGCGTCACCTGGGCGTCGATCGACGAGATCAGGCCGTCCCCGGTGGCGAGGTCGGCCGACAGCAGGTCCTGGCGCCTGGCGACCAGGTCGATCAGGGCGTTGCGGGCCGTGTCGCCGAGCTGCCCGACCTCCGCCGAGAGCGTGTCGTACTGCGGTCCCAGGACGCGGATGCGCGCCTGGAACGCGGTGTCCTGGACCCACGTGAGTTCAGGGCGCGTCGTGTCGCCGGGGAGGTGATCGGCGCTGACCGCCAGCCCCGCTCCGGCGAGCGCGATGATCGCCACCGCGAAGAGCCAGGCGATGCCACGCAGCAGTGCCGAGGCCAGCCGGCGCAGTCGTCCCCGCATGCCCGGGAGTCTATCGCGGCGAACGGACGTTCCAGGCGTGAACCGGGCGTGGCAGGGAACGGGGCGGCCGGACGGGCGGCAGGCGGTACCATCGCAGCGCATGGAACCCGGCCCGGTCGGAGATCCTCCCCGCGTGACGGTGCACGACCAGCTCGACGCGCTGCTTCGCCGCATGCCGAAGGCCGAACTGCACCTCCACCTCGACGGCTCGCTCCGACCCGCCACCGCACTCGACCTCGCCCGGGAACGGGGCCTGGACGAGGAGATGGACCTGGACGCGATGCGCAGGCGCCTGACGGGCCCGGCCCACCTGCGCGACCAGGCCGAGCTGCTGCGCGCCTTCGACCTGCCGGCCTCCCTCATGCAGGACACGGAGGCACTGCGCAGGGTGACCGCGGAACTCGTCGAGGACGTGGCCGGGGACGGCACGCGGTACGTCGAGATCCGCTGGGCACCGGGACTCCACGTGCGGCGAGGGCTGGGCCTGGTGGACTCGATCGCGGCCGTGGTGGCCGGCGCGCGAGACGGGGCGGTCGCGGTGGAGGCCCAGGCGGGTGACGGGGCCGCGGTGGCGGCCCAGGCGCGTGACGGTCGTGACCTTGCCCGCGTCACCGTGCGGCTCATCGCCGTGGCGATGCGCTCGCACGACCCCCGGGACAACATCCGCGTCGCGGAGGCCGCGGCCCGGTTCTCCGCCGAGGGGCTGACCGGCTTCGACCTCGCGGGCCCGGAGGCGGCCCATCCCGACCCGCTGGTCCACGCCGGAGCGATCTCGGTGGCACGCGAAGCCGGGCTCGGGATCACCGTCCACGCGGGCGAGTGGGGCGGCGCCGCGCAGGTGCGGCGTGCGCTCGAGCTCGACCCGGCCAGGATCGCCCACGGCGCCCCGGCGATCGACGATCCGGCGCTGGTCGCCGAGCTGTGCCGGCGTGGCGTGACGCTGGACCTGTGCCCCACGAGCAACGTCCAGGCCGCGGTGGTGGCGCGCCTCGCCGACCATCCCATCCCCCGCCTGTTGCGCGCGGGCGTCCCCGTCTCGCTGTCCACCGACGATCGAACCGTGAGCGACATGACCCTGGTGCGGGAGTACCGGCAGGCGGTGGACGTCCTCGGGCTGACCCTCGGCGAACTGTGGGGGACGGACCGGCACGCGCTGGAGGCCGCGTTCCTGGCGGACGACGAACCGCTTCGGACGGCGCTCCTGGCGACGTTCGACGCGTTTGCGGCGGCCGAGCCGCTGCTGCGACCATGACCGCTTCAGCGGGCGGCCTGCTCCGCCTCGAGCCCGGCAAGCGCGCTTCGCAGCTCCGCGGCGTCGGTCGCGATCAGCGTCGGACGGCGCTCCGGGGGCAGCGACTCCGCCTCCGCGCGGCTGGTGACGCCGGTGAGCATCAGCACGGACCGTGCCCCGACCCGGTTCGCCGCGGCGATGTCGGTGAGCGCGCCGTCGCCGACGACGACCGCGTCCGCCGGGTCGCGCCCCACCGAGCGTGCCGCGGCCTCGAAGAGCGTGGGTCCGGGCTTGCCGACCACGAGATCGGGCGGGCGGCGGGCGGCGGTCTCGAGCGCCGCGACCATGGAGCCCGCCCCGGGGACGAGCCCGTCGGCGGTCGGGTACACCGGGTCGCGGTTGGTGGCGATGAACCGGGCACCCTCACGGATCGCCTGCATCGCCACGGCCAGCCGCTGGTAGGTCAGGCGTCGATCGATCCCGACCACGACGGCGTCTGGATCCGCGGCGAGCCCCCGCGGCGTGGGCGGCACGGTGCGCAGCCCCGCGTCGCGGAGCTCCCGGACGAGCCCCCTGGCCCCCAGCACCATCACCACCCGCGTCGGCGGCTCGGAAGCCGCCAGCTCGAGCGCCGTCGCGCGGGCCGAGGTGAAGATCCAGTCGGGCCGCACCGGCGCCCCGAGTTCCTCGAGATGCTGGACGTACTCGGAGCGATGGCGGCTCGAGTTGTTGGTGCAGTACAGGACGGTGTCGCCGCCCGCGACCCGCTCGGCCAGGACGCCGGCGATGCCCGGAACGGGCTCAGGGCCGCGATACACCACGCCGTCCAGGTCCACGAGCAGCAACATGCCGCCATGGTAGGGCGCCATGGGCAGGCGGCGCGCCCCCTCGACCACCGCAGGGCTTCGGCATGAGCGGACCGGCCGATCCCTGGCACGACGTGTCCGTGCTGCTGGTGGACGGCAACAACCTGCTCCACGCGGTGGCCGGGGATCCGGGACCCGGGCCGCTGCGTGGCCTCCTGGCACGCCTCGCCGCCGCCGTCCCGCGAACGGTCGACGCGACGGTCGTGCTCGACGGCACCCCCGACCCGGGCGCGCCGGCCCGCACCCGCATCCGCGCCGGCCTGCTGGTCCGCCACGCCGGTCGCATCGACGCGGATGCGCTGCTGGTCCAGATGGTCGAGGCACGGCCCTTCCTGGAGCGGGCCGGGGTCATGGTGGTGACCAACGACGCGGCGCTGCAGGGGCAGGTTCGGAGGGCAGGCGGGCGATGCCGGCCGGTCGGGTGGCTGGAGGCGCAGCTCACCGGCCGCGCGCACGTCGTGGCGGCTCCTGGCGCGTCGATCGGCGGACCACGCCCGCCCCGGCGGGAGGGAGGCCGTCCGGACGATCGCGCCGGTGACGACGAGCGACGGCCGTGGCAGCCGGGCAGGGGTGCCACCCGGAAGCGCGGGAACCCACGCAGGGGACGGGGCGGACAGAACCCGGGCTGAGCCGCGCGGGGCGGGCCGGCGCGCCCGCAGGAAACCGCACGTTCAGCCGGGCGCGCCCGGCGCCCGGGCCGCCGCGTCGAAGGCGTTGCGGGCGATCTCCCGGTCGGCCGGGAAGGTCAGGCGCGCGATCGCCTCCTCCCGCTCGAGAAATGCCGCCTCGTCGAAGATCGGCTCGAGACGGATGTCTCCGCCGACGCGGCGGCCCAGGAACCACTCGACGCGCTTCCGGTTCCAGCGACCGTCTGGCGACTTGAAGCCGTACCGCGTCGCGCCCAGCCGTCGGCCGACCTCGATCTCGATGCCGGTCTCCTCGTGCACCTCGCGGCGGGCGGCCTCCTCGGGGCTCTCCCCGGCCTCGATGTGCCCCTTCGGGAAGATCCACTCGCGACCACGCCTGATCAGCAGGCAGCGGGGGCCGTCGAGCACCACCGCCCCGGCGGAGTGGTGGTTTCGCGGCGTCAGCGCGCTCATGCCGGAATCCTACCGGCCGTCTCCGGAGGCGGGTTGCGTCGGCCCGACCCGGATCCTGTCGAGCCCGCGTCCGCCGACGTGGTGCCAGCGGAGCCGGAGTCGGAGGAGGCAGCGCCGGCGGCCCCCGCACCCGCGGAGACCGCGCCGGCCATGGCGCGCACCTTCCGCCACCGCGCGAGCCCGCGCCGGTCCTCGGCCTGGGTCAAGCCGCGGCCAGCGTACCGGGCCAGCTGGTAGTCGGCGGCCAGCAGGTCGAGCGACACCATGCCCCGGCCGCCCAGTCGCAGCCGGCGGGTGTGCGAGGCTGGCGTCTCGTCGGCGGCCCGGGCGAGACCGGGATGACCCGCCAGGTCGTCCACGGTGGCCACGTACGCGGTCACGGCATCGGACGGTGCCGGCACCCGGGCCGGGCGGTGCCATCGCGGCACGGTGAGACCGACGTGGAGCGATCCCTGGGGAATGACGATGCCGCGTTCCTCGTCTTCGATCCGGCGCTGCGGTCCGCGCCCGGGCCAGAGC
>DAIDTV010000013.1 GCA_027457005.1 Chloroflexota bacterium | reverse complement strand
GACGACTCCCTCGGGACTACCGCAGGCGGTCGCGGGGCCCTTCCTTGCGCCCGGGATCCCGAGGATAGGGCTCGGGAGCCTCGCGGAGGGGCGGGATGAAGTCCGTCTCACCCAGCGCCCGCTGATGCTCCCGTTCGAACGCTCGCATCCGCTTGGCGGCCTCGCGCTCCGCCTTCCGGTGGGTCTCCTTGTGCATGGGCCTCCGCCTTGTCGTGGTGCGGTCGGTATCCCGCCTGCAGCAGCTGGTCGCCACTGTCGGGGACGGATCTCGCGTTCGCAACGGCCATCCGGACGGTTCGCCCCCGCTCACGTACGTTTCGTGGACTTCGTTCCGCCAGACGTATTGAGCGCGACGGCCGCGCGGATGAGCGCCTTGAACGCAGTCGCGTCAAGCTCCTCGCCCTCGTGGATGTCGATGGCGCGCCGGACCTTCCCGTCAAGGCTGGAGTTGAAGAGCCGGGCCGGATCGTCCAGGGACGCGCCCCGATAGAAGGTCAGCTTCACGACGGACTGGTACACCTCGCCCGTGCAGATGCCCCCGGCATGGGACCACGTCGGGGTCCCCAGCTCCTTGCTGGCCTTCACCCACTTCGTCTCCTCGACCGCAGCAGGGTCCGCCTCCCTGATCAGGGTGCGCACCCGTGCGAGGGTCTCGTCTCTCCAGTCGCCCAACTCGGCTCGCCCTTTCACTCGACCCCGACCACCGAGATGTTCAGCACGACGGGGACGCCGCTCGTCGGGTCGCCGCTGCGGGATTCCGGCGCGCGGGTTGCCGTCCGTCTCACTGCCTGTGCGAGCGGCGACGGCTGCCCTCACCCTCTTCGAAGCACAGGAACCCGAACAGCACCACCAGCGCGGCGGTGATGACGAACGCCCAGCCCCGCGTGTTGATCCAGAGCATCACCGCCACCAGCACCGCGAGGACGAGGATGCCCCACGCCTCGGCCGACCTGTGCACGATCACGCGTCTCCTCCCGCGGCGCCACGGCTCCCGCTGCCCGCATTCTCCCACCGGAGCGGCAGCCTGACGGCCCGCTCGGCGGAGAGCAGGACTGCCGACCGCTCGCATTTCGGGGTACGGTTATGACCGGTACTCGGGTCAGCGGGCCGGCAACGACACGGAGGGCGACGCACGATGCGGCTCAGGGAGGCGCTCAAGAACGACGGCGCGACGCAAGGGCTTGCCGAAGCGACACTGGCGCGATTGGGGCTGACCGACGAGGCGGCGGTGGCCATGACGGACGAGCGCCACGCCCTCACCGGAGCGGTCGCCGCGTGCGACAAGGGGCTCGTCGTGTTCACGCTCGTCGGGGGGCGGACCCTGCGCACCGCGGTGCATGCGTGGCGTGACGTCTCGGCACCGGAACTCACGGCCACCACCGAGGAGGAACTCGAGGCCACGGTGCTCAAGGTCGCGGTGCACCTTGCGCGCCCCCCCATCGAGATCGGCACGGTCCCTTTCGACCTCGGCGCGGTCGAGTGGATGGTGGGTTCCACCACGGCAGCGGTCGACTTCTGGAAGGCGTGCGTGGAACATGCCGGTGTGTGACCGGCCCGGTGTAAGTGCGCCGAGGTCACCGGGCAACCCATGACCGCCCTGCCGCACCGGGTCCCGGCGCGCGGCCCCGGCCGAGGATCGGCCGCGAACGTGACGGCAGTCGCCATGCCCGGTGGCACCGAGATCGCGCCCTAACCGCCCTCGCATCCCCGGCCGTTCCGCGCCTGATCCTGCGGCAGCGGGTTCCGCGATGTCGACGCTGAGCCCCTGCGTCGGCTGTCGTGCCCTCGTCGCCGACACGGAGGGGCCCACGCACCCGTACCTCGGCGCCAGCCCGGGTTGCTGGGGGATCTACGGCGAGGTCAGTTCGCGCTGGGCCAGCCATTCAGCCTGGCCGCTGGCCGTGGACGCCTACGCCGTGCAGCATCCCGGCGTGCCCGAGCGACGCTCCAGCCAGTCGGTATGGGTCCACCTCGTGAGTCTCTGCCTGATCGTGGAGTACGGCTGGACGCCCGCCATGGGCATCACCGCCAAGCAGCACCTGCTGGCGCGTCAGCGGACATGGGACTGGCTGGAGCCACCCTCCGATCAGGGTGCCGTGACGATCCTCGACCTCGTCGCGGTGACCGACGCGGGCGTATTCGCGACCGAGGTGCGTCGTTGGGCCGAGGCGGTGTGGGCCGCGTGGTCCGCCCATCAGCCTGCCGCCGGGGTCCGGGCACAGGCGTTGTTGCGAGCGCCGTGACCCAGTTCGGCGAATAGGAGCGGCGCTTCGGCGGAGGGGATATCAGGCCGTCTCGGCCCCGCTGGCAAGCCGGAACCGCGCCGCAAACGCCGCCACGCTGCCGAACGCCGCGGCGGTCGTGGATGCCCGTGGTCCGGCGAGGATGCGTTCGGCGAGATCGGCCTCCAGTCCTCCTCCCAGCATCCGTCAGTCAGGTGAGCTCCCCGACGGGAGCCCCCTGATCGCCACGTTGATCGCGCGGACAGTCGCGACGGGGTCCGCTACTTCCACGACAAGCGCGGCGTAGTGCTCGTGGTCGAGGTCGATCTTCACAGCCTCCTCGGGATGGTGGACGTCCAGGAACCACCACTGCCCGTCGAAGAAGGTGCCTGCCGCGATGACCCCGGGAAGCGAGGTACCGCCAAGGCGCAGCCCGTGTCGCTCGCGGAGGGCGTCGGGATCCTGCGACGCACCGCGCACATGGGTGAGCGGGACCTCCAGCGTGCTGCGCAGGGCGAGCACCTTGTCGAAGCCCTCCACCACCACCCGCAGGTGGCCGTTCACGATCTCCACCTCGGTCATCGTGCTCCTCCGTGGCGTGCGAGCGTTGGCAGCACCGCTCCGCGGACTGTAGCGCGTCCGGTTGAGCAGGTCCGACACCTCGGCTTCGACGAGGTCATCGCCGACCGGCCTCGGCACGAGGTCGACGCGCATCCGCCGCGTGCCCGCGCCGCGCGAGCCTCTCCCGCCACCCCCTTGACTTTGTCCTGCAAAGTGAGGTAGCTTTGTGGCACAAAGTTGTGCCGGAGAGCGAGCCATGAGCGGGACACACGAGGAAGATCTGGCTTCGACCGCGGAGGTGGGCGAGGCCTTCGACCCCCGAGCGGCGGCCACCCTGTTGGCGCGGACCAGGAGGCAGGCGCTGCGCGAGTTCGACATCCACACGCCACTGCTCTCCCTGATCAGGGCGGTGGCCGTGCTGGCCGGCTACGGCGCGATCTGGTGGTCGGTCCGTGGACAGCACCCCTATACGGGGCCGCATGGCCCCGTCTTCGTGGTGGTCGTCGCGGTGGTGGCCCTCACGATCGTGGCGGGCGCGCAGGTGACGCGCCGGGCGACCGCGGGTGTGAGCGGGCCGTCGTTGCTGCAGCGGCGCGCCGTGGTAGCCGTGTTTGTCGTGGCGTACGTCGCCGTGCTGCTCTTCATGGTGGCGCTCTACCGCGCCGGGGTGGGCGCGGCGATCGTGTACGGGGTCTATCCGGCCAGCGCGCCCCTGATCGTCGGAGGTGCGGCCCTGGCGGGCGCCTTCGCGGCGCAGGAGGGCTGGCTGGGGCTGGGCGCCGCGCTCGCCATCGTGGCGGTGGCTGCGCTGAGCGCGTTCACGGGGCCGATCACGGTGTGGTTGGCCACGGGCGTCGGCTGCTGTCTCGTGCTCGTCGGGTACGCCGCGGCCCAGCTCTGGCTGCAGAAGGCGTGACGGTGCCGCCATGCCAGTTGGTGCGCTCGACCCGGTCATCCACGTCCCGGCGCGCCTGCGGATCGTGGCCACGCTGGCCACGCTGCCGCCAGGCGACGCGCTCACCTTCACGCGTCTCCAGGAGATGCTCGATCTGACCCCCGGCAACCTCATCACCCACCTGCGCAAGCTCGAGGAGGCGGGCTACATCAGCGTCGAGAAGACCGGCAACGGGGTCGCCTCGCGGACCTCGGCGGCGCTCACGCATCAGGGTCGCGCTGCGCTCGACGCGTACGCTGCGGCGCTGCGGGACCTGATCGGGGGCCTGTAAGCATAGGTCAGGTCCCGGCCTTCGATCTTCTACCAACTGGCCAAGGTGTACGCCCTTGCTGAACAGGTTCGCCGACGAGGTGGCCCCGGCGATCGCGCGCAGGTCCGGGTTGCGGAGCACGAAGAGGCGTCACGCTCGCGCGTCGCGGGCGCGGCTGAGCGATGGCAGACGGCTACGGATGGGACAAGGCGGCGGCCGGGTTGCCGGGCCCGCGCACGAGGTTGAGCAGGACCTCGACCGTGGCGGGACTGTCCAGGTCGGCCAGCAACGGGACGCCCTGGACCGAGATGCCCCAGTCCGGGAAGGGGATCGCAAGGTCGGCAAGCACCGCGATGGCGCTTCCCGTGCGTTCCACAGCGACGGTCAAGGGCACGGCCATTGTCTTGCCGTGGAAGGTCAGGGTGCCGTACGCCGGGTACCGGACGACCGCGCCGTAGGTGGGTACGACGCCGAGGGGGATCGGCTTCGCCAGGACCAGCGTGGCCGTCGGGTAGGTATTGGCGCCGAAGACCGTCCGCTGCGTCGCGTTGCTCGTGAGGGCCGCCACATCTGCGGTGAACCAGCCCTGCGTCACCGAGCCAGCGGCGATCGCGAGCGAGCCCCAGACTTTCCCGGTGCGGCTGACGAGGGTCGACTGCTGGCCGAGTAGCACCTGGTGCACGCGCCAGCCCACGATCGAGCCCGACCCGACGTGCCACACCCCATCGACCGTGGGGCTGCTCGCAGTGGCCACGGACCCGGCGCTGGGCAGGGTGAGCAGGCCGGGTGCGGTGATCGAGTGCGAGTAGACGATGGTGCCGCCTGCCCCGAGCGCCACGGCGCCGGCGACGGCCCCGGCGATCCACCAGAGCCACCGGCGCCTGCGCCGCAACGGCTCATTCATGCGTCACTCCTTCCGCTGGTGCCGGAATGCCCGCGGAGGCGAAGGCACCTCGCGGACGGATACGGAAAACCGGGAACTGCGCGGCGATCGGCTCGAACTCCGCGATCGGCGCGCGATGGGCGACGGAAACGAACGAGCGGGCCGCGGGTGCCACCTGCAGGTGCCGGCGCAGCACGGCCGCCCGTGCACCCGGCGCGACCTCCTCAAGACACACCGCCTCGCGATGTCCATGCCGGAGGAGCGCGTGCCCACCCGCCGCGCGCACGTTCGCCACCCAGGCGGCCCGCTCGCCGAGCATCGCCACGAGGTAGCGCTCCCCCTCCCAGTCGGCCACGATGAGCGGGAACGAGATCCGCCGTCCCGACCGACGCCCGCGCACCTCGAGCGTCACCAGGCGCCTCGGGCCCAGTCCGAGCGAGGCGAGAAGCGCCCAGCCGCGGTTGAGCACCGCCGCCATCCGATTCGGGCGCCCGCCCTGATACATCCAGCGCTCGTTCCGGTACACCCACTCGTGCGGACGCGCCACGGGTCTCTCCTTTGGCCACATGTGCTGCTACGCTCTATGCACGCGACGCAGGATAGCACACTCAATACTTGGGATATCGTGTCTCTACAGGACAAGGCAGTTCCCCCCGGCACACAACCGCACGCAGGCTTCGGTCGGCGACGTCAGCGGCTCTCGGACCAGGAGACCGAGCGACGCATGCTGGATGCGGCGGCCGCCATGGTCAACGCGACGGGGTTGACGGTCAGCCTGGATCACCTGAGTTTCGAGGATGTCATCCGGGACGCTCGGGTCTCGCGGAGCACGGTGTACCGGCGCTGGCCCTACAAGGACCTGTTCTTCAGCGACCTCCTGAAAGAGCTGGCCCGGGCGGCGACGCCAGCCTCGATCTCCAGCGAGGAGACCTCGCTGCCGGAGATGCGGCAGGTCGTGCTCGATCACCTCGACTGGCTGCGGGCGCCGGATCGGCGGTCCGACCTGATCCTCGAGCTCATCCGGAGCGTCGCGGTGCCCGAGTTCGAGACGATGCACAACTCGACCGAATGGCGCACGTACCTCGCGCTGCATGCGACGTACCTGAGCGTCGCCGACGAGGAGCTCCGGCGCGACCTGCAGGAAGCCCTCGCGCGATCGGAGCGGGACTTCATCGGCCGCATCGCCGCCGCCTGGCAGCGTCTCGTGGGACTCTTCGGCTACCGCCTGCGTCCGGAGCTGGGTGCCACCTTCGAGGACTTCGCCAGCATGGCGAGCGCCGACCTGCGCGGGCACGTCATCCTGTCTCTCGCGGACCCACGCATCGGCACACGCCGGCTACGCGTCAGGCCCTTCGGGGCGGCGCAGGCGGCAGACTGGTCCCCGCCAGGTCTCGCGGTTGCCAGCATCGCGCAGGCGTTCTTCGAGCCCGACCCCGACGTCACGTGGGACGAGACGCGTGTCGCGGCGCTGGTACGGGCGCTCGAGAGGGAGGGTGGATCCGAGCCCCAGCCGCCGGTCCGGCCAGGGTCTACCGTCGCCCGTGAAACCGGCAGCGACCACAGCGAACGAGGTGCACGGTGAAGGATGCGATCGCGTTTCCTTGCCCCAAGTGCCATGGGGCGATGCGCTCCTACGAGCGCAGCGGGATCATGCTCGAGCAGTGCGAGGACTGTCGCGGCATCTTCCTCGATCATGGCGAACTCGAGCGGTTCGTGGACGCCGAGGGTGGTGGTTGGTCGGGACGAGTTGGCGCACCCAGACCCGAATGGCGGCCCGCACCGGCGCTGGACGCCGAGCCCGGCGCAGGCGGCGCCGCCGAACGTACCAGGCGGGAGAGCGACCGGCACCGCGAGGAGCAGCTGGCGGTCCTTCAGGATCTGTTTCGCGACGATGAAGTGCGGGTCGGTGGGGCCGATCGACCGCCCCCGACGCACCGGCGCTCGCGACCCGAGTGACCCGTCCCGCGACGGAGGACCGCGGCGGGACGTGGATCCGCGCCGCCTGGCACGGACCAGCACAAGCCCGGTCGCAGGGGGCTGCCGCGCACCGAGCCGGGTAATGGAGAGGACGGTCACCATGCAGTGGGTAACGCGGGAGCACCCGCACACGGATCGCATCGCGTGCCCGTGGGTCATCCGGAAGTTCATCGACCCCGAGGCCGAGATCGTGTACGTCCCGGCCGACGAGGTTCTGCCCTACGCCGAACGGACCGGGGCGGTGAGCTTCGACGCGAAGGGCGCGCGCTACACGCACCGCGACGGGCTGTGCTCGTTCGAGGTCCTCGTCGCCGACTACGGCCTGGGCGGCGATCCGGCCCTCGCCCTCATGGCGCGCGTGGTGCACGGGGCGGACGTGGCCGACGATCGGGACGTGACGCCCCAGTCACGCGGCCTGCTCGCGATCGCCGACGGCTTCGCCCTGCTCGGCATACCGGACCAGGAACAGCTCGCCCTGGAGCTGCCCGTCTGCGACGCCCTCTACGCCTGGTGCCGCCGCGAGGTCGATCAGCGCGCGGCAGACACCTGACGGCCCCGTGTCGCGCCCCGTGGCGCCGGGTGAGCACGTGCGGGTTTCGGCACTGAGGATCTGGCGGAGGCCACTTCGGTCATCGAGCGCTACGCGGACCAGTCGATCGGCGTCGTCGACGCGTCGAATGTGGTCCTCGCAGCACGCTACTGGACCCGGATTCGAACGAGGTGCGGCGACGCAGCCCGTGCCCGGCCCGTGGGTGGCCCCTGCCGGCCGATCCCCGACCGGCTCAGATGCCGGACGCGCCGATCAGGGTGCCCACCGCGTAGGTCACGCCCGCGGCCGCGAGCCCGAGGAGCAGCTGTCGGGCGCCTGCGCGCAATGGGTCGCGATGCGTGACGTGGCTCACGCCCATGCCGAGCAGGAACAGCCCCGCCAGGCTCGCGAGCAGGCTCACCCAGAAGGCGGGGGCGCCGGACCTGATGAGGTACGGCACCACCGGCACGAGCGCGCCCAGCGTGAACGCCAGGAACGATCCGGCGGCGGCGCTCCACGGCGACCCGATGACGCGGGGATCGAGCCCGATCTCCTCTCGCACGAGCGCGTCGAGGGCGCGCGCGGGTTCCGCGAACATGCGATCGGCGATCTGCCGGGCCTCGTCGCGGGGAAACCCGCGCCCGATGTAGATCCCGACGAGGATGTCGTACTCTGCCTCGGGGGACACCTCGAGTTGCCGCCGCTCGAACGCGATCTGGTACTCGAGCAGCTCGCGCTGCGATTGCACCGAGATGTACTCGCCGACCGCCATGCTGAACGCGCCGGCGAGAAGGCCCGCGATGCCGGCGAGGACAATGACGCCGGGCGCCGGAGCCGCGCCGGCCACGCCCATGACCAGGGCCAGGTTGCTCACCAGCCCGTCGTTCCCACCGAACACGATCGGTCGCAGGACCCCGGTCGCGCGCGACTCGTGCGGCGACGGCGTCACCCCCTTTTCCGGGATGCGGCGCCCTTCGACGAGCGTGGCAATCGCGGCGAGCGGGCTCGGACGCGGGGTGGGCGCCTCGTCACCGGGCATCGATACCTCCGGACTCCTGCGAACGCCGTCGCGCTGGCGAGTGTGTCGCCGCCGCGCCATGGCGTCATGACGGTCTGTCATGCGGGCCGCCATCACGCACCGAGAAGCACGCCGGTTGGGCCCGCTGCGCAGTGGTCGACGGTCAGTCCCGTCGCGAGTAGTCGGGCGAGGTGGCGTCCCCCTGCGCCCTGGCTTCCTCCGGCGTGCCGGGGACCGCGGACTCGATCGGCCCGGGCTGCCACAGCCAACCGAGGGTGCCGGTGGCCGCCCTGGTGCCGTAGAACCCGCCACCCGGACCGCGCAGGACGTAGGCGATGCCGGCGGCGATGAGGGCGCCGGCGAGCGGCCCGACGACGTAGACCCACCAGGCCGTCGTGTCTCCCAGCACCAGCGCGGGACCCAGCGAGCGAGCCACGTTCATCGACGCGCCGCTGACCGGGGCGCCGAACAGGCCCGCGAGCACGATGTAGCCCGCCACGCCGATGGCGTTCATGGGCCCGATGTTCTGGGCACCCGAGGACGTGCCGAGGATCGTGCTGACGAGCCCCACGCTGAGCACGACCTCCCAGACCATCGCCGTCGGCTCGCTGATCCCCGGGCCGGGCAACGTGAGACCGGCGGTGCCCTGCCGGCCGAGCAGGGCCTCGAGCAGCAGGGTGGCCAGGATGGCACCGGCGAACTGGGCCACGATGTACCCGGGCACCCGACGCCAAGGGAAGTCGCCGCGCAGCGCGAACGCGAGGCTGACGCCCGGATTGAGGTGCGCCCCCGAGACCGCGCCCATGAACAGGATGATCGACCCGACCATGAGCCCCGGCGCGGTGACCTGGGCGGTCAGGGGGAGCACCGTGCCGCCGAACCTGGCGTTGACCATCCCGCCGCCCACGGCGACCAGGACCAGGAAGAAGGTCCCGAGCACCTCGGCGAACAGGCGGCGCCACTCGTACTGCGCGTCCGTGAAGTCGAAATGGCGTTGATCGAGCCCCCGGCCGAACCCTGACGGTCCCAGCATCTGGGTGGCCCCTCGCGCGCCCCCGGCGGGCGCCCGGCCATGCTCCTCGGTCGGTGACGCCTGGCTGCTCATGAGCGCTCCTCCACCGGCAGTTTGCCTGGCGCCCGGCCGCGCCCGGTGCCAGGTCGGGAGCCCGTCAGACCCCGGGTTCGGCCTTGAACCGGCCGTGTTTCACGGCCGCGGCGAGTGCCGCGTGGTCGCGGTCCGTCTGCTCGGCGTACGCCTCGGCGAAGTCCGCGATCGCGCGGTCGAATGTGTCCGACGTGCCCAGGTAGCCCGCGATGCCGAGCCGATCTCCGCCGCGAGCGTGCGCCAGTGCCAGCGCCCGCCCGCAGAGGCCGACGTAGAACGTGAGTTCCTCCAGGGGCATCGAGTCGATCACGGCCGAGCCCTTCCAGTCCCAGAGTTGCCGCCAGTAATAGTCACTGCCGGTCAATGGGCTGTGGCTCCAGCCCAGGAAGACGTCGCTGACCGACTGCATCACCCGTTGGCCGTCGACCACCCGCTCGGCATGCGATCGGAGAGGGCTCGTCCCGAGGTGGGGTTCGAGCACGGAGGCATCCGCCTCCTTGAGCTGGAGGATGAGCGGATCGGCGGCGCTGCGGTTGGCCACCAGGAGGACGACGAAAGTCCGGGTGCCGACGCTGCCGACGCCCACGACCTTGCGCGCCACGTCCACGACCTCGTAGCGGTCGAGCAGGACTCGCCAGTCATAGCGCAGGCCGCGCGCGTAGGCCGCGAACATCTCCTGGAGCGCCTGGGATTCCTCGGCTGTCACCGACGCGTGGGTGGTCAGAGGGGGGTCGTCGACGAACCTCAGGTGTCCCTTGACCCTCCTGAGGAGACGCGCACTGGCGTTCTCGTCGCGATGCCGCCGGGCCGTCTCGAGGAATCCCCTCAGCAGGCGCCCGCTGCGCCGGTCGGCCGCGATGTCACTGGCGTCGATGCGCCGGTACCAGAGCGCCAGGGCCGTGAGGTTCGCGAGCGCGTGCATGTGCGTCCGATACGATCGCGCCGCGGCTTGCGCCACCGCGCGGGTGTCGTGCCGCGAGAGGCCGGCCGCCCTGGCCGCCACTGCGCCGCTGGCTGCCAGCCGCTTCACGTCCCACTCCCAGGGCCCGGCGAGGGTCTCGTCGAAGTCGTTGACGTCGAACACGAGATCCCGCTCGGGCGAGGCGAACATCCCGAAGTTCGAAAGGTGGGCGTCCCCGCAGATCTGGGTGGTCAGACCCGTCACGGGCGTGTGGGCGAGATCGGAGGCCATCACGATCGCCGAGCCCCGTAGAAAGCCGAACGGGGAGGCGAGCATCCGACCGTACCGGATCGGTACCAGCTCGGGGACCCGAGTCGCGTCCTGGCTCTCGAGGAGGGAAACCGGGTCCGGCCGGTCGGGCGGCGGGGTCCAGGCAGCATGCGCCGACCGCGCGACCTGCCGGCGCAGGGCACGGCCCGCCAACCGGGCCTCCAGCGGATCCCGGTGGATCGTCTCGCCCGACGGCAGTGGGGCTGCCCGGTCGTCCGACGCGGGCGCGACGCGCTTCAATGGCTTCCTCGATGGCGCAATCGGCCGACCGCCAGGTCGGCGGTCCTTCGGCCCCGCGGACAGCCCTCGGGCTCCACGGAGGAGCGCGGTCCCGGGCGCCTCGGGTGCTGCGTACCCTACCCCTTCCGGTACGTGCCCGCCGGGCGCCGGGCGTCATGACGGTCCGTCATGCGACCCGAAGGGACGACTTCGGCCGATCGATCCCGGGTGTGCCGATCGGCGGTGGCGACCCGGTGGGGCACGGCGCTAGAATCCGCCGGCGTCCCACCGCTTGGGGCACGACGAGGACGAGGAGCATGGCCGACAGCCACGTGGAGGCGCCGCCGCTCGAGGCGCGCCGCGCCCTGGTGCTGCACGAGCAGCCCCTGGTGGTGGACCTCATCGAGCTGACCCTGAACCACGGCCTGTTCGTCGTGCGTTCCGCGGAGAACCTCGCCGAGGCGGAGGCGATCCTCGCCGGCTGGCGCCCGCATCTGGGCGTGGTCGACATGGACCACGACGACAGCGCGGCGCTGCTGGGGCGCCTGGGCGCCTCGCCCAGCCTGCAGCGACGGAGTGGGACGCCGGTCCTCGGGCTGACCCGCCGGGGTGACCTGCGCACCAAGCTGCGCGCCTTCGACCTCGGGGTCGACGACATCCTCGCGGTGCCCTTCTCGCCCGAGGAGCTCCTCGCGCGCGCCATCGTCATCACCCGCCGGACCACCGGCGCCGAGCTGCCCATCGTGCCCACCATCACCCTCGGCGAGATGGAGATCGACATCCTCAACCGCGTGGTGCGCGCGGGGTCCTCGGTGGTGCACCTCTCCGGCATCGAGCAGAGCCTGCTGTACCTGCTGGCCAGCCGCGCCGGCCGGGTGGTGACCCGCGACGAGATCCTCGACGCCGTCTGGGGCACCGACTTCGTGGCCGAGAGCAACCTCGTGGACCGCCACATCCGCAGCCTGCGCATCAAGCTGCAGAACGACTACCGCCATCCGCGCTTCATCGCCACCGTGCCGGGCCAGGGCTACCGCTTCATCCCCACCTTCTCGAACCAGGGCTGGGACGGCGGGTCGGGGCAGGGCGAGCCTCCCCCCGACTGAGCGCGGCGCCGCCGCCGCGCGTGAGATGACGAACCGTCATGACGCGCGGCCGCCGCTGGCGGCACACTGCCGGCGCGCACCGGAGCCTGTGAGCGAGGGGGCGCGGTCAGCCGCAGCCGGTCCGGGTCAGGGCGGCTCGGCGGCATCGGCCGGAGAGGCGTCGAGCGCGGCGACTCTCGGCCCGCAGGATCCCGTCGCGCGCACTTGGGTGAGCGAACTGTCCGGCCCCCCCAGCCAGGGCCGACGCTCTCACCCAGGACCCGCAGCGACGGGATCCTGCCCTGTCGGGGCCGACTGCCGCCCGCGCCATGACGGACCGTCATGACGCGCTCCTATCCCGAGGGCATGCTGGCGCCGTGATGATCTGGCACGCGACGTGGCCGTCCGAGGGTGGCCATGACGGGCATCGGGGCACGCGACCGGGGTGGAGGCCCGACGCGATGCGTGCCGTGTGGCTGTACGCGGGGTGGTCCCTCCGACCGGACCGCGGGGGTCGCTGAAGATGCACGCCTCCACGCGGCTCCTGCTCGTGGCGCTGGCCGTGGTGGCGATCGCCGCCGGCTGGTGGGTGCTGTTCGCGATCAACCACGTCGTCCTCAGCACCAACGTCGTGGTCGTGATGCTCTACGGCGTGGTGTGGACGGCACTCGTCCTCGTCGCGACGCGGGTGCTCCTCGCGGTGGGCTTCGGCTTCAACCGGCTCAGGTCCGGCCGGGGCCAGACCTCCGCGCCGAAACCCGCGGACGCCGCGGACGCGCTGGCGGAGCTCGCCAGCCTGCGCGATCGCGAGCTGATCTCGGCCGAGGAGTACGAGGCGAAGCGGACCAGGATCCTCGAGCGCCTGTGACCCGGCCGCAGGCTGCCGAGAGGCGCGCCGGAGCGGCGATACCGCGCCCTGCGTCAGGGCATCACGGCCCTCGATACTGAACAGGAGGCTGAAATGAACAGAGGCGGCGGCATCGGAATCGTCGGCGTGATCGTCATCGTGGTGGTGATCCTGTTGCTGCTCGGCGTCATCAGGCTCTGAGCAGGGCGGCAGGCCGGCATGTGATGCAGCACGCCAGCAAGGAGCACCAACCATGCGCGAGTTCGACGAATCGCCGGCATGTCCGGCCTGCGGCGCGGTGATGCTGGTCGGCCGCTTCTGCCGCGAGCAGCACCCTGACCCGTCCGACCTCGACACCACGGGCCAGCGGGGCGAGATGCCCCCGCACCTCCACCTGCAGTGCCCGGCCTGCGGCTACCAGGACCTCATGGGCACGAGGACCCCCGTGGAGTGACCCTCGGTCCCGGGTGGGAGGCGTCCGCTACCGCATCGTCCGAAAGCGCCCAGCTGCTGGCCGGTCCGCAGGGCGCGGAGTCGGTCACCATGAGGTGAGGTACAGGCATGCGACCACTCGTCATCCGGATCATCGTCAACGCCGTCGCGCTCTGGGTCGCGGTGCGGATCGTCCCGAACGTCACGTTCCCGGCCGCCCAGACGTTCCCGGCGGGCGACTGGTGGAAGCTCCTGGTCGTCGCCCTGATCTTCGGGCTCATCAACGCCTATCTGAAGCCGATCGTGGAGCTGCTCTCGCTGCCCGCGCGGATCCTGACGCTCGGGCTGTTCGGCCTGGTCATCAACGCGGTGCTCCTGCTCCTCCTCGCGCTCGTCTCCGATGCGTTCTCGCTCGGGTTCAGGCTCGCCACCTTCCCGCCGCACCTCAGCCTGGATGCGGTCGTGGCTG
>DAIDTV010000012.1:10450-13849 GCA_027457005.1 Chloroflexota bacterium | reverse complement strand
GGCCATGTCGCTGCACGACCGCGCGCTTCGCATCGCCGACGTCGCCGCCGGCGAGGGGGTGGGATACGGCTCACGGTGGCGGGCGCCTCGCCCGTCCCGGGTCGCGACGCTCCCGGTGGGGTACGGCGACGGATGGACCTACGGGTCGGCCCGCCTGACCTCCGCGCTCGTCCGCGGCCGGCGCGTGCCGCTGGTGGGAAGCGTGGCCATGGACGCGATCGCGGCCGACGTCACGGACGTGCCCGGCGTGGGCCCCGGTGACGAGTTCGTGCTGCTGGGCGAGCAGGGCTCCGAGCGGATCGCCGCGCTCGACCTGGCGCGTGCGCGCACCACGATCCCATGGGAGATCGTCACCGCAATGGCATCGCGCCTTCCCCGCGTGTACGATTCGGCCGGCGCAGTGCTGAGCGTGCGAACGCTCGCCGGCGAGATCCGCCGGGAGGGCGCGAGGACGAGATGAGCGGGATCCGGCTCTGGAACGGCGACATCTGCGACCTCGAGGTCGACGCGATCGTCGTCCCGGCCACGACCACCCTCTGGATGACGTCGGGAGCCGCGGCGGCCGTCAAGCAGCGCGGCGGCCACGGCATCGAGTTCGAGGCGATCGCGAAGGGGCCGCAGCCGCTCGGATCGGCCGTGGCCACCGGCGGGGGATCGCTCGGCTGTGGCACCGTCATCCACGCCGTGTCGCTCGGACCTGACCGCCGCACGTCGGTCGCCGCGATCGGCGCGGCCACCGGCGCCGCGATCCGCCTGGCCGGCCGGATGGACCTGCACACGATCGCCCTGACGGCGCTGGGGTCTCCGCTCGGGGGCGTGGCGCTGGCCGAGTGCGCGCGGGTCATGCTGCGTGCGATACACCAGGCCCTCCCCGAGTGCGCCTCCCTGGACGAGGTCGTCCTCGCGCTGCGCGGTGAACGCACCTACGCGACCTTCATGGAGGAGATGGGACGCGAACCCGCGCTGCGGGCCGTCCCGGTCGTGCCCGGCGCCAATGCGGGGCCGGTGGGCGTCATGAGCGACGCGGTCCGGCATGCAGCGGCGGAGCCCGCGGAAAGACCGGCGGCCGCACCTGCGACGGCGGCCCCGAACGGGGACACGCGTCGGCGTCACGGAGGCCCATCGTGAACGAGTCACGATTCGGTCGTCCTGAGGAGGTGCAGGACGAGCTGGTGGAGGCCGTCGCGCGCGAGGTGCAGATGCGTGGCATGGCGGCGCCGATGGTGCTGTTCCTCGAGGCGAGCCGGCCGTACCGTCCCCTGGGAAGCCAGGCCATGCTCTTCTTCGACCCCGTGCTGCGGGGCATCCTCACCGGCGGCGTCGTGGGCGTGGATCGCGTGCTCGCGGACGAGACCGGCATCGAGCGGCTGATCGAGCGGCTCGAGGAGCTCGACGAGGAGTCGCACTGGGACGCCTGACCTGCCGGGGCGGCAGGCGGCGGCCGCGGGTCCCGCCTCGCCGGACGTCCCGCCGCGCAGCCGGGTAGGATTCCCGCGTGACCTCCGGTCCGCACGCGTTCTTCACCCTCGACATCGGCTCCGCGACCACCGGGGCCGCGCTCATCGGTCGCATCGATGGCCGCTGGCGCCTGCTGGCCGCCGGCGCGGTGCCGGCTACCCTGGCACACGAGACGCTGCTGGGCGATCTCGTCGACGGGGTCACTGCGGCCGAGCCGGACCTGCTGCCCGATGCGGCATCGTGGCCGGAGTGGACGCGGGTGGAGAGCCGGACCCAGCCGCCGCCGCGTGTCGTGATCGCCGGGTCGTCGGACCGGGCCGCGGAGCCCCTGCTGCGCGCCTTCCTCGTCGAGGGATGGGAGGTGGCCGCCAGGGTGACGCCGGAGCGTGCCGAGGCCTTCGGCGCGGCGCTGGCGCTGCGGGATCCCGCGCTGGACCTGGTGGCGGTTGCGGCGCCGGACGGCCTCGGAGGGAGCGAGCGGGATGGCCTCGCCGACGTGCTCGCGCTCGTCAGCGCGGTGGTCGGCCTGCGTGACGGCCTCCCGATGCTGCTGGCCGGCGCCGGAGGCGGCACGCCCGGGCTCCCCTCCGAACGGGTGCACCGCGCCCACGGGGCGGGTGACGCCGTGGCCGTGGCGCGCGAGGTCCTGGGGCGGACGGCGGACGGCCGGGAGGCGTTCGCGCGCTCGATCGCCTCGCTGGCCGCCGTGCTCGACCTCCGGGTGGAGGGGGTGGACGTCGGGCTCGACGCCGGCACGCGGGTGATGGCGGGACCCGAGGGCGTGATGCGGAGCCTCGTGCGGGCTGACTCCGGGCTGCTGCCGCCGGCGGCACTGGACGACCAGCGGATCCTCGACGGTATCGCCACGTGGTCGCCACTGGCGGACGCGCCGTTCGCGGTGCGCGACCGGCTGCGCAACCTGCGGCTGGCCCCCTGGCGCGAGGCCGCGGGCGATGGCGCACGCCTGCGACTGGCGGCGGCCCGGGCCGCGCTGGACCGCCTGGAGGACGCGTGGCACGACGACGCCCGGAGCCACCCCCACCGGGCGCGCGGCACCAACGAGCGCCTTCCGGATCCCGTTCCGGTGGTCGCGCCGGACCTGCTCGTCGCGAGCGGCGGCGCGTTCGCCTCTCCGCCCGCGCCCGCGGTCGCGCTCGCGCTGGTCGACACGCTCCGGCGGCCAGGGGCGGTCGCGCTGGCGCTCGATCACGCGCGGGTGCTGGGGCCGCTCGGCTCGCTCGATGACGAGGCGGACCGGCGGCGGCTGCTGGCCGATCTCGCCGACGACATCCTGCTGCCGCTGGGCAGCGCGATCGTGGCGCCCGGCCTGCGGCCGGCTCGCAGGGGGACCCTCCGGGTGACGGCCGACGGCGCGACCACCTCGCTGCCGCTCACGTCGGGCACCGTGCAGGTGGTCGATCTCCCGCCCGGTCTCGCGGCCGTCGCGGAGCTCGAATCGCCGGACGACCTGTACGTGGGCACCCGTGCCCGGCATGTTGCGTTCGAGGTCACCGGGGGGCTCGGGGGGCTCCTGGTCGACACACGCGAGATCCCGCTGCGGCTTCCCGAGCGGCCGGAGCGACGGCGGGAATACCTCGACGCATGGCAGCGGCCCCTCTGGGCCAACGACGAGCCGTGACCGCCCTCGCCGGCCTGGAGCGCATCAGCGGCCCCCGCGCCGTTGCTGCGGGTCGCGCTGCTGCCGGGCGACGAACCGCTGGTGGCCCCCGGCGACCGGGTGTCGCCCGGAACCCCGCTGCTGCGCCGCCCGCGCCACCCGCTGGTGGCCGAGCAGCCGCTTCACGGGCGCGCAACGCCCGGCCCCGGCACGCGGGTCACCGACGGGGCGCCGCTCGCCGGTGCCGGTCGACGGGCGCTCCGGTTCGATGGTGCGGGGGAGGTGCTGTACGTCACGCCCGGCGGGCGGGTGCGCGCGGTGGT
>DAIDTV010000012.1:5342-10440 GCA_027457005.1 Chloroflexota bacterium | reverse complement strand
CCCTCGTCCTGCGCAGCGAGGGTCCGGCGCTTCCCGCCTGCCTGGCGGTCGGGGAGCCCTCGCACGGCCCGCTGGTCGTGGCCGTCGACGGTCCCGAGGCCGAGCTGCACGCGAACCGGATCGACGTCCGTCACTCGGGGGCCATCCTCGTGGCCGGCTCGAGGGTCGACGTCGAGGGGCTGACCCGTGCCCGCGCGATGGGCGTTCGCGGCGTGATCGTCGGTGGCGTGATCGGCAGCGACGTGCTCGCGCTGCGCGCCTCGATCGAACGCCAGGACGCGTCGATCCAGGCCAGCCCGTCGTTCGCGCTCGTGGTGCTCGACGGGTACGGCAAGCGGCCCATCCCGCGCTCGGCCTGGGAGGCGCTCGTGGCCTGCGGAGGGCAGGAGGTGGGCCTCTCCATCACGCCCCCGCTCGTGCTGTTCGGGCCCGGTGCCGGCCTGCCGGCCGTCGGCCCGGACCGCGTGCGGGTCACGGCCGGGCCGTTGCTCGGCCGGAACGGCCGGTTCGTGCGGCTCGTCGGCTCGCGCCGCCGCCCGGGCGGCGTCTTCCAGGAATGTGCCAGGGTGGCGCTCGACCCGATCGCGCTGCCCGGTTCGGAGGAGCTCGTCGACGTGCCGATCGCAGATCTCGAGCGCGATGGCTGAGACCGTCTCCGACGTGGGCGGACGGGTGCGAGTGTCGAGCGCGTCGGCGGCCGAGACCGGGCGCCTGGCATCCCACCTGGCGGGAGTCGCGGAGGCCGGCGACGTGATCGCGCTGCGCGGCGACCTGGGCGCCGGCAAGACGCAGTTCGCCAAGGGCTTCGCGCGCGGCCTCGGGGTATCGGCGGTGGTCAACAGCCCCAGCTTCACGCTGATGGCCGAGTACTCCGGCCGGCTCCCGCTGTTCCACCTCGACCTGTACCGGCTGGGTGGTGCTGCCGATGCGCTGGCGGGCGGTCTGCTCGACGAGCGCCAGGCGGCCGGCGTCACCCTGATCGAGTGGGCCGAGCGACTGGACGGCCCGGTGGGCGGGGCGGACCTGGAGGTGCGGTTCGAAGGGGTCGGCGACGAGATCCGGCAGATCGAACTGCACGCTCGGACGGAGCGCGGTGCCCGGTGTCTCGCGCGAATGCGCGCGGCAATGCCGGGGGAGGACCAGCCATGACAGGCCCCTCGCCGCTGCCCGCCGCGGGACGGCACGCGGGACCGGTCGCCCACCCACTGGTCGCCATCGACACCGCGACCCGCCGCGCGTGCATCGCGATCGGTGACGGGCTGGGCGCCCCGCTGGCGATGCGCACGTGGCACGCCGGCTACCGGCACGGCGAGGAGCTGCTCGCGGCGCTGGACGATCTGCTGCGGGACTCGGGGGTCGGTCTGGGGGACCTCGGCGGCGTGGTGGCCGGCACGGGCCCCGGGGCCTTCACCGGGCTCCGCGTGGGCCTGGCCACCGCCAAGGGCCTGGCGTACGGGCTCGGGATCCCGATCGTCGGGGTGCCATCCACCGAGGGGCTGGCCGCCGCGTCCGTGGAGGCGGGCAACCACGGCGACGAGCCGCTCGACCTGGCCGTGCTGCTGCCAGCGGGCCCGCACGACCGCTACCTGGCGCGCTACCGACGCTCGGACGGCCGGGCGCGCACCTGGGAGGACGCGCTCGGGCACGGGCCCGAGCTCGTGCCGGGCGGCGAGCCCATCGAGCCTCGCGTCGCAGGCGCCGTGCTGGTCGCGATCGACCTCCCGTCCGCGCCCGGGATTTCCGGCGAGGCCGTCGCCGCCGGGGCACGCGCCCAGGCCGGGCGCGGCGCCGCGCTCCTTGACGCCGGGCGCGCGGCCCTTGACCGCGGCCACGCCGACGACGTGGCGGTGCTCGTGCCCGCCTACGTGACCCTGCCGCGCGGCATCACCGCACCCGCCGGGACCATCGAATGGTCGCGCGACCCCCGGTGAGGGTGCTCGTCGAGCCCATGCGGGTCGACGACATCGCGGCCGTCCATGAGATCGAGCGAGCCAGCTTCACGGCGCCGTGGCCCACGTATGCCTTTCGCCAGGAGCTGGAGGCCAACCGCCTGGCGCGCTACGTCGTGGCGCGCGACGGGGACCGGATCGTGGGGTATGCGGGCCTCTGGCAGATGGTCGACGAGGCGCACATCACCACCTTCGCCGTGGCGCCGGAGTACCGGCAGCAGGGCGTGGGGCAGAGCCTGCTGCTGGAGATGCTGCGGATCGCGGAGTCGGTCGGCGCGTCGGTGGCCACGCTGGAGGTGCGCGTGTCGAACCTGCCGGCCCGGCGGCTGTACGAGAAGTACGGGTTCCGCCCGGTGGGCGTCCGGCCGCGCTACTACACCGACAACAACGAGGACGCGCTGATCATGACCACCCCCGAGCTCCGCTCGCGCGACATGCGGAGCCGCATCCGCCGCCTGTCCACGGACCTGCGCTCCGGGACCGCCGCGCTCGACGGCGACCGGTCCGCCCCCCGGCCGGAGGAGGCGTGATGGGCGACCCGGCGACGGGCCTGATCCTGGCGGTCGAGACCTCGTGCGACGAGACGGCCGTCGCGGTCGTGGAGCAGGGGCGGCGCATCCGGGCGAGCGTCGTCGCGAGCCAGGTGACGATGCACGCCTCGACCGGCGGGATCGTGCCGGAGGTGGCGGCGCGTGCCCACCTGCGCTGGATCGTTCCCGTTTTCGAGGAGGCGCGGGCGGCGGCGGGCATAGACAACTGGTCGACCATCGAGGCGGTCGCGGTGACGAACGGCCCCGGGCTCGCCGGGTCGCTGCTGGTCGGGATCAACTTCGCGAAGACGCTGGCGTACGTGCACCGGCGGCCGCTCGTGCCGGTGAACCACCTCGAGGGCCACATCTACGCGGCCTGGCTCCTCGACCCGGACGACCCCGAGCGCCCGGCACCACCGTTCCCCCTGGTCGCCCTGGTGGTCAGCGGCGGCCACACCTTCCTGGTGGAAATGCGCGATCACCTGCAGTACCGCTTCCTCGGCCAGACGGTCGACGACGCGGCGGGCGAGGCGTTCGACAAGGTGGGCCGGCTCCTGGGCCTGCCCTACCCGGGCGGTCCGGCCATCATGAAGGCCGCCGCCGGGGCACGGCGGCACGACATCGAGTTCCCGCGCGCCTGGATGGGCGAGTCGTACGACTTCAGCTTCAGCGGGCTCAAGACGGCCGCCCGCCGTGCCATCGAGGCCCGCCGGGGCGGCGAGGCGCTCGATCCCGAATCGGTGGCCGAACTTGCGTACGGGTTCCAGGAGTCGGTGGTCGACGTGCTCGCGACCAAGACCGGGCTGGCCGCCGAACGGAGCGGCGCCCGGGCGATCGTGCTCGGGGGAGGGGTGGCCGCCAACGCCGTGCTGCGGGCGCGCGTGGCGGAGCGGGCCGCGGCGCTCGGGATCCCGCTGATCGTCCCGCGTCCGGCGCTCTGCACGGACAACGCGGCGATGGTGGGCGCGGCCGGCTTCTTCCGGGCCCGCGCCGGGACGCGGGCGTCGCTCGACCTCGACGCACGGCCGTCCCTGCCGCTCGTGCCGTGAGCCCGCCCGAGGGCGATCCGCTCGACGCGACGCATCTCGGCGCCGAGGCGGTCCGGCGGCACCTGCGCCGGCACGGTCTCGAGCCGCGGAGGTCGCTGAGCCAGAACCACCTGGTCGACGGGGAGGCGCTCGAGGCGATCGTGGCCGCCGCGGCGCCCGCGCCGGGCCGGACGGTCCTCGAGATCGGCCCGGGGATCGGGATCCTGACCGGGGCCCTGCTGCGCGCCGGAGCCGCGGTGACCGCGGTCGAGGTCGACGCCCGGCTGGCCGCCCACCTGCGCGAGCGGTTCGAGCGCGCGCTGGAGGCCGGGGAGTCGGATCCGTCCGCACCCGGCGCGCTCCGCCTGGTGCAGGCCGACGCGCTCGACGTCCCGGTGGCGGATCTCGTCGCTCCGCCGTACGACCTGGTCGCGAACCTGCCCTACCACATCACGAGCCCGACCCTCCACCACGTCCTTGGCGAGGAGCCGCGACCGGAGCGCTTCGTGCTGATGCTGCAGCGAGAGGTGGCGGAGCGGATCGCCGCGCGCCCCGGCGGGCTCAGCTATCTCTCCGTGTTCGTCCAGTACCACGCCGCGGTCGAGGTGGCGAGGATCGTCCCGGCGGCCTCGTTCGAGCCCGCGCCCGACGTCGACTCGGCGGTCCTGGTCGGGCACACGCGCCCGCGGCGCCTGTCGGCCGACGAGGAAAACGAGCTGTGGCGGCTCGTCCAGGCCGGCTTCCGCGAACGACGCAAGATGCTCCGCAACGTGCTCACGCGCCAGCTGCCCGCGCTCGGACGCGAGCGCATCGACGCCGCGCTCGCGGCGGTCGGAGTCTTGCCGGACCGCCGGCCGCAGACGCTGTCGGTCGAGGACTGGCTCGGGCTGGCCCAGGCGCTCGAGATGATCGGCGCGAGCTGGCGGCGGCCGGGCGGCGTGGCGGCAGCCGGATGAGGGCCCGGCCGGCCGCAGCGGCGCGGCGCACGTCTTCGCCGGCGCTCCATGGAACCGTGGCGCTGGCGAGCGCGACCGCCCCGGCGAAGATCAACCTGGTCCTCGAGGTGGCCGGCCGCCGTCCGGATGGCTTTCACGAGCTGCGGTCCGTCTTCGCGCCGCTCGCGCTCGCGGACACGCTCTCGGTCGGGTTTGCACGTCCCCGGGCGGCCGCGGACGGCTCGACGGTCCGGAGCGCCGACCGGCTGGCGATCAGGGGCGCGCCCGGCCTCGCCGTCGAGGAGAACCTGGTGCTGCGCGCCGCCGCGCTGCTGCGCGCCGGGACGGCCCGCCGGCTCCCGCCGCTCGCGTTCGGGCTGCGGAAGCGCATCCCGGTCGCGGCCGGTCTCGGCGGCGGGAGCAGCGACGCGCTCGCGGCGCTCGACCTCGCCGCGTCCGCCTGGGGGCTGCGCCTCGGCGAGCGGCGCCGGCTTCGCCTGGCGGCACTCCTCGGGTCCGACGTCCCGGTATTCGCGCTCGGTGGGTGGGCCCTCGCGGGCGGACGCGGCGAGCGCCTGCGGCGGCTGCCGCCGCCGGCGGGCGGCCCGCTCGGCGTGCTGCTCGTGGTCCCCGCCGCGCGGCTCTCCACGCGCGCC
>DAIDTV010000012.1:0-5332 GCA_027457005.1 Chloroflexota bacterium | reverse complement strand
GGAGGGGTACGCGGACCCGGCAGGGGCCCGCGGGACGTCCGATCCGCGGTCCCCGGCCCGGCGCGGGGCGCCGCTCGAAGAGCCGCCGGGTGCCGGGCACGGCGATGCCGCCCGCCTGGCCGACCTGCTCCGGCGAGGGGCGGCGGCCTCGGACGTCGCCGCCATCGCGCCCGCAAACGACCTGCTGCCGGCGGCGGCGCGGCTCCTGCCCGATCTCGAGCCGCTGCGGCGCGGGCTGTCCGTGCTGCTGGGACGGGCGGTGCACCTCAGCGGGTCCGGTCCGTCGCTCGCGGTCCTCTATCCTTCGCCGTGGGCGGCCCGCCGGGCCGCGTCGGTGGTCCGCGCCGCCGCCTGTGACGGGCACCTGCCGCAACCGGGCGGCTCGCTCGAGGTGATCGCGACCAGGACCCTGGGAGGAGAGGCATGAAGGACCCAGTCGCAACCGGGGCCGCTCCGGCGGCGATCGGACCCTACAGCCAGGCCGTGCGCGCCGAGCGGCTGGTGTTCTGCTCCGGCCAGCTCGGGATGGATCCCGCGACCGGCGAGCTGGTGATCGGCGTGGAGCTGCAGGCCGAGCGGGCGCTGGCCAACCTCGAGGCGGTGCTGGGGGCCGCCGGGGCCACCATGGACGACGTCGTGAAGACCACCATATTCCTGGCCGACATGGCCGATTTCGCGGCGGTCAACGCCATCTATGCCCGTCATTTCGCCGAGCCGTTCCCGGCCCGGTCGACCGTGGCCGTCGCGGCGCTCCCGCGCGGCGGGCGCGTGGAGATCGAGGCGACGGCCTCCATCGCCGAGCGGGCGTGACGGGCTCCGTGCCGGGCCGTCCCAGCCAGCAGGCCGCCGTCGCCGCCGTCGCCGCCGTCGCCGACATGTTCGGCGGTGCAGGCCCCGGCGTGGACGTGGGCGCCGCTGCCCCTCTCGCCGCCCTGCGCGTCGCCGACGTTGACACCCCTCCGAACCCGCTTGAGAATCGAGGCGACGTGTCAATCCAGCCTCCAGGTCGCGACGGGGCGCTCCCGTCATGAGCGGCGCGGACGGTGGGCCCCTCGCGATCGTGCTCGCGGCGGGGCTCGGCACGCGGATGCGGTCGCGGCGTCCGAAGGTACTCCACCCGGTCTGCGGCAGGCCGATGCTGGCACACGTGCTGGATGCGGCGCGCGCCGTCGGCAGCCGCCCGCCGCTGGTGGTGTTCTCGCCCGCGACGGCCGCCATATGCGACGCTTTCGAAGGCCACGCCGAGTTTGCGCTCCAGGCCGAGACGCTCGGCACCGCCGACGCGCTGCGCGCCGCGCTGCTGGCGGCGCCGGCCGACGTCGATGAGTGCGTCGTGCTGAGCGGTGACGTGCCGCTCCTGCGGCCCGCCACGGTCGAGCGCCTGGTGGCGCTGCGTCGGACGGCGGCTGCGACCGTGGCCATCACGGTGGCGCACCCCCGGGATCCCCGCGGCTACGGCCGGGTGGTCCGCGACGCGGACGGCCAGGTGGCCGGGATCGTCGAGGAGAAGGATGCCGACGCGGCCACCCGCGCGGTGGGCGAGGTCAATGCGGCGCTGTACGCGTTCGATGCCGCCTGGGTCCGGTCGCGCATCGGCGACATCGGGCCGTCCCCGTCCACCGGCGAGTACTACCTGACCGGCCTGATCGCGATGGCGCGGGCCGAGGGTGGCAGCGTGGCGGCCCTCGAGCTGGAGGACGACGCGGAGCTGGCCGGGGTCAACGACCGGGTGCAGCTCGCGGCCGCCGAGGCGCAGCTGCGCCGCCGGATCGTCGAGGCGCACATGCTGGCCGGCGTCACGATGCTCGATCCCGGCTCGGTCCTGGTCGACGCGGACGTGGAGATCGCGCCGGACGTGGTGCTGGAGCCCGGCGTGGTGCTGCAGGGCCGCACACGGATCGGCACCGACACCGTGGTGGGCTCGGGCAGCCGGATCGTCGACAGCGTGGTGGGCGAACGCTGCCGGATCTGGTCCAGCGTGATCGAATCCAGCGAGGTCGGCGACGACGTGCGGGTCGGGCCGTGGGCGCACCTCCGCCCCGGCGCCTCGGTCGGCGACCGCGCCGAGGTGGGCAACTTCGCGGAGATCAAGTCCAGCCGCCTCGGACCGGGCTCCAAGCAGCACCATTTCAGCTACCTGGGCGATGCCACCATCGGCGAGCACGTCAACATCGGCGCAGGCACCATCACCTGCAACTACGACGGGACGGCGAAGCACCCCACGACCATCGGCGACGGGGCGTTCATCGGCTCCGACACCATGCTGGTGGCGCCGGTGACCGTCGGCCGCGGGGCCCGCACCGGGGCCGGGTCCGTGGTCACCCACGACGTGCCGCCCGGGATGCTGGCGGTGGGCGTGCCCGCCCGACTGCGGCACCCGCGGGTCCCGGCGCGCCGCGAGGCGGAGGATCCCGGGCCGACGGCATGAATCCCCTCGAGCTGGTGGTCATCGCGATCCTGATCGGGTTCAACGCGGTCTTCGTCGCCGCCGAGATCGCCCTGGTCACGATCCGCCGCAGCCGCGTGGAGCAGCTCGTGGAGGAGGGTCACGGATCCGCCCGCCGCCTGGAGCGGCTCCTCACCCGCCCCGGGCGCTTCCTCGCGGTGACCCAGCTCGGGATCACCTTCATCGGGTTCCTCGCCTCGGCGTTCGCCGCGGTCAGCCTCAAGGTGGCCCTGCAGGATGCCCTCGCCGGCTTCGCACCGCTGGCGCCCTATGCCGACGTGCTGTCGCTGGTGGTGATCACCGCGGTCCTGGCGCTGGTGACGATCGTGTTCGGAGAGCTGGTGCCCAAGGCGCTGGCGTTGGCGAACGCGGAGCGGTTCGCGCTTGCGATCGCGGGACCGTTCGAGCTGCTCGAGAAGCTGCTCGGCCCACTGGTCCGCCTGCTCGAGGCGATCACCAACGCGATCGCGCGTCCCCTGGGCGGCGAGCAGACCGATCGGTACCGGATCTCCATGGAGGAGCTGAAGATCCTCGTGGAGCGCGGCGGCCAGCAGGGAGTGCTAGAGGCCGAGGAGGAGCAGATGATCTCGGCCGTGATCGAGCTCGGCGAGGGCCGCATCCACGAGGTGATGGTGCCGCGCATCGACGTCACGGCCATCCCGGTCGACGCGTCGATGGCGGAGGCGGTCGACACGATCCTGCGCGAAGGCCACTCGCGGATCCCGGTGTACGAGGAGTCCATCGACAACATCGTCGGGATCCTGTACGCCAAGGACCTGCTGCCGTACCTGAAGGACAACGCCGCGCCGCCCGAGCTCCGGCCCCTGCTCCGGACCCCGCTGTTCGTGCCGGAGTCGATGAGCGTCGACGACCTGCTCCACGAGCTCCAGCGCCGGAAGGTCCACATCGCGATCGTGCTCGACGAGTACGGCGGGACGGCGGGCATCGTCACGATCGAGGACCTGCTCGAGGAGATCGTGGGCGAGATCCAGGACGAGTACGACGTCGAGGAGCCGATGGTCGTGCGCCTGTCGGATGACGAGATCCGCTTCGACGGCCGGGCCAACATCGACGACTTCGTCGAGGCGCTGGGCGTGGACCTGGCCGACGAAGACCGCGAGGAGTACGACACGGTCGGCGGGTTGGTCTACCACCGCATCGGCGGGGTGCCCAGGGTGGGCGACAGCCTCGACGTGGACAGCGTCACGCTGACGGTGGAGTCCACCGACGGCCGGCGGGTGGGCAAGGTGCTGGCGGTGCGGCACCCGCGGGACGAGGTCGGCGGGGGCCAGGAAGCGGCCGAGTAGCGTGTCGAGCGATTACGCGCTGATCGCCGACACCATCAGGTCGCGCAGGCGATCGCGCGCGCCGGCCCCGACCACGCCCGTCGCGTCGAGCGCGGCGAGCGCCTCGTCGCGGAACCGTCGCGCCTCCGCGCGCGCGTAGTCGCGCGCCCCGGACCGCTCCAGGATCGACCGCGCCTCGGCCACCTCGCCTGCCGTCGGATCCGGGCGGCCGTACAGCTCGAGCAGCCGTTGCCGATCCTCCGCGGTGGCATGCTCGAGCGCGTAGAGCACGGGCAGCGTCTGCTTGCGCTTCGCCAGGTCGGACGGTTCCTTGCCCGTCACCTGCTCCTGCCCCCAGATCCCGAGCACGTCGTCGTTGACCTGGAACGCCAGTCCGAGCGCCCACCCGAACGCGCGGTACGCGTCCACCACCGCCTGGTCGTCGGTCGCCAGCAGCGCCCCCGCCTCCACCGACGCGGCGATCAGGGCGGCGGTCTTGCGGCCGATCATGTCGTAGTAGCCGTCCACCGACATCCCGGTCCCGCTGTCCGAGGCGCGGATGTCGAGATACTGGCCCTCGCACAGCGCCAGGCACGTGTCGTCGTACAGCCGCATCAGGCGGAGCACCTTGCGGTCGCTGAACCCGAGGTCGGTGAGCCGGTGGAGCGCCAGGCGGGACAGCACGAACAGGGTGTCGCCGGCGTTGATCGCCTGGCCCACCCCGTACACCGTCCAGAGCGCCGCCCGGTGGCGCCGCTCCACGTCGCGGTCCTCGATGTCGTCGTGGACCAGGCTGAAGTTGTGGCCCAGCTCGACCGCCGCGGCGCCCGGCAGGGCTCGCCGGTGGTCGCCCGCGATGGACGCGTACGCCAGCAGTCCCAGCAGCGGCCGGAGCCGCTTGCCGCTCAGGCCGGTCGGGCCGTCCAGGCCGAGGTGGTAGCGGACCATGTCGTAGAGGCCGCGCGTGGCAGGGCCGTCCACTGCGTCGACGACCTGGAGGATCTCGGCCTCGGTGTCGGCGATCATCGCCTGCAGGTCGGCGTGGGTCAGCACGCCGACGATGATACAGGCGCTACGCTTGGGTCATGGCCGCGCCCCGTGTCTACAAGACCACCGCGATCGTGCTGTCGCGGTTCGACCTGGGCGAGGCCGACCGCGTCCTGACCCTGCTGACACCCCACGACGGGAAGCTCAAGGCGATCGCCAAGGGGGTGCGGCGGCCGCAGAGCCGCCTGGGCGGCAGCCTGGAGCCGTTCGCCGAGCTGCACCTGGTGCTCGCGCACGGGCGGACGTTCGACGTCGTCACGCAGGCGACGGTGCGGCACGCCTGGCTTGCGCTCCGCTACCGCCTGGAATCGACGGCGACGGCCTGGTACCTGTCGGAGCTGGTCGAACGGTCGACCGAGGAACGGGCCCCCGCGCCCCGGCTCTACGAGCTGCTCTCCCGCGCGTTCGGACATCTCGACGCGGGCCTGCCACCGGGGCGGGTCGCGCGATGGTACGAGTTCGGCCTGACCGACGAGCTGGGCCTCCGGCCGGAGGTCGACCGGTGCGTGGAGTGCGACCGGCGGCTGGGGGCCACCGAGGCGTTCCGCTGGGT
>DAIDTV010000011.1 GCA_027457005.1 Chloroflexota bacterium | reverse complement strand
TCCTCCGCGCGCGCAAGCGGCGAGCCCAGCATCACGGCATCCGCGCCGGCCGCGATCGCCTTGGCGATCTCACCGCCGCGCCGCATCCCCCCGGCGCCGACCACCGGCACGTAGCGGCCCGTCTCGTCGAAGTACGTGTCACGCGCCGCCGCCACGTCGCTGATGGCGGTGACCTGCGGCACGCCGATGCCGAGGACCTCGCGCGTGGTGCATGCGGCCCCGGGGCCGACGCCGACGAAGATCGCGGCGATCCCCCGGCCCATCAGCTGGTACGCGGCCTCGAACGACGTGGTGTTCCCGACCGCAACCGGGATCGGCATGAAGCGGGTGAAGTCGCCCAGCTCTAGCGGGTCGTAGCCGGTCGCAAGGTGGCGCGCCGAGCTGACCTGCGACTGCACCAGGAAGAGGTCGGCTCCATGCTCGGCGCAGAACGGCCCGAACCGGCGCGCGGCAGCCGGGGTGGCGGCGACCGCGACGGGGCTCCCGGCCGCCCGGATCTCGCCGATCCGGCGCGCGACCAGGTCCTCGCGGATCGGCTGCGCGTACGCCTCGGCGAGCAGGCCCTGGACCTCGGCGTCCGGGGCCCTCGAGATCCGCTCGAGCAGCGCATCGGCGTCGTCGTAGCGCGCCTGCACTCCCTCGAGGTTGAGCACCGCGAGCCCTCCGAGTCCGGCGAGCACGCCCGCGAACCGCGCGTCGACCACGGCGTCCATGGCCGCCGCGAGGACGGGAATGCGCAGGCTGATGCCGCCGAGCTGCACCGTCGTGTCCACGTCGGTCGGCTCGATCGTCTCGGTGCCGGGCGCCAGCGAGACGTCGTCGAATCCGTAGGTCGGCCGGATCGAATCGACCTTCGACGGTCGGCGTCGCAGGGGCAGCTGCGGCTCGGTGGAGACGGGGAGGCTCGAGGCCTGCAACACGATCGATCGACTCCCTCTTGGCGTGGCGGTCGAGATGGTTGCAGGGCAGTATAGCGGCATGGACGTGCCTTCCCGCAAGCCTGACCCGGTCCCGGAAGCAGCGACAGCGCCCGGCGCGGCCGCCATGCCCGCCCCGGAACACCCCCCGGCCGGCACGCCCGGCGAGCCAGCCCTGGTCACGCTCGACGCGATCCGCGCGGCCGCCGAGATGATCCGGGGGGTGACTGTTCGCACGCCGCTCCTGCGGTTCGGACCGCCCATCGAGGGCGACCGGTTCGGCCGGACGCGTACGTGGCTCAAGCCCGAATCGCTCCAGCCGATCGGCGCGTTCAAGCTCCGCGGAGCCTTCTACAACATCGCCACGCTGCCCCCGGAGCGGCGGGCTGCCGGCGTGGTTGCCCATTCCAGCGGCAATCACGCGCAGGGGGTGGCCCGCGCCGCGCGACTTCTCGGGGTGCGAGCCGTGATCGTGATGCCATCCGACGCGCCCGCGATCAAGGTCGAGCGCGTGCGGGCGGACGGCGCCGAGATCGTGGTGGTGGGGCCGTCGAGCGAGGAGCGTGCGCAGCGGGCGGCCGAGCTGGCCCGCACCGAGGGCCTCTCGATGGTGGCCCCGTACGACGATGCCGCCACGATCACCGGGCAGGGCACGGTCGGGCTCGAGATCGTCGAGCAGCTGGCCGGGATCGAGGCCGCGGCCCGACCCGCGACCGATGATCCGGTCCGGCGGGGTGGCCCGGCGATCGGCGCGCTGGCTCCGTTCACCGTGCTCGTCCCGGTCGGGGGCGGCGGGCTCGCCAGCGGCGTTGCGGTCGCCGTGAAGTCGCTGCGGCCCGACGCCGTCGTGCTGGGCGTGGAGCCCGAGCTGGCCGCGGATGCGCGCGACTCCCTGGCGCAGGGGCGGATCGTGACCTGGCCCGCCGAACAGGTCGGGCGGACGATCGCGGACGGCCAGCGCACGGCGCACATCGGGGAGATCCCGTTCGCCCACCTCCGCCGGTTGCTCGACGGCATCGTCACGGTCTCCGAGGACGAGATCGCCCGGGCCATGGTCCGGGCGTCACGGGAGGCGCGGCTGGTGCTGGAGCCGTCGGGTGCCACGACCCTCGCCGCCTGGCTCTTCCACGCCGGCGAGGTCCCGGCGACGGGCCGCGTGGTATGCATCCTGAGCGGGGGGAACGTGGACCCGGCGCGCTACGAGGAGCTGCTGGCGCGGGGGATCGCCTCGGGAGGGTGACGCTACAGGCGCTCGAAGCGCTCGACCGGCAGCACGAAGACGACCGCGCCGCCCATCTCGACCTCGACCGGGTACGGCAGGTAGAACTCGCCCGGCTCCATGATCGGCGGCATCGGGTTCACGATCTGCGTGCGGGCGTGGCACTGCTCGCCCACGATCCCGATCACCTGGTCGACCTGGCCGTCCTCGACCCCGAGCATGATGGTGGCGTTGGTCTGCTTGAGGAAGCCGCCCGACGAGTGGAGCCGGGTGGCGCGGAACTCCCGCTCGAGCAGCGCATCCACGAGGGCGCCCGCGTCCTCGCTGTGGACGATCGCAACGACCAGCTTCACGGGCGGCAGTATAGGCGGGGCTCACGTGCGGGAGCCGGGATGATCGACGGCCGCCCTTCCTTCGGGGTGAGCGACGGGTATGATGGCCGGCAGGCGCGCGTGGTCGCACGGACAGCGCGAGGGGCGATCCCCGCCGCCGGGGGCGGTCCCTGTCCGCCAGGTCCTGACGCGCGGCCGGACGCACTGTGGTCGTGGAGACTGCGATGTCGAGCGAATCCTCTCTGACCCGGGATCCACTCCTGTCCGGCGCGCTGCTGCTGGCCGAGACGAACGACCTGGCACGGCGGCTCGGCGGGCTCGTCCGGGACGCAGCGACGATTGTTCCGGACGGGGTCGCCGCCGTCTACCTGCTCGACGACGACGGCCGGGCCATCCGGCCGGTCGCCGCGCACCCGATCGATCCGTCCGGCCTGGATCCGCTGGACGCCGGGGACGGTGCGGCCGACGCTGTCGCGCTGGCGATCCTGGATCGCCGCGAGGTGGTGGCGCTCGCCGGCGGCACGGTTCCCTCGGCCCTGCTGTCGGCGGTCCCGTCGGCCGGCGCGGCCCTGCATCTCCCGCTGACGCTGCACCGCCCTCATGAGGACCCCGAGGTGGAGGGGGTGCTGGCGGTGGCGTGCCCTTCGGCCCCACCCGAAGGCCCGGCCCTCGAGACGCTGCGGGGGATCGCCGCGCTCGCGGCCGTGAGCGCGCTGCAGTCGCGGTTCGAGTCGTCCCTGGGGGAGCGCTCGGACTGGCTCGATCGGCTCGCGCACACCGACGCACTCACCGGGCTGGCGAACCGGCGGACGCTGGATCGCGTGCTGGAGCTCGAACTCGCGCGTGCGGCTCGCCAGCGGACCGCTCTCTGCCTGGCGATCTTCGGGGTGGACGGCCAGGACCGGGTCGCCCGGGAGCACGGTGCGCATGTCGCAGACGACGTCCTGCGTCGCGTGGCGGCGTCGCTCGCCGAGACCGTTCGCCTGGTGGACACGGTGGCCAGGTATGGCCGGGCGGAGTTCGTGGTCGTCGCTCCGGGATCCACCGGCATCGCGATGGCCCAGCGGGCGGCGGCCGCCGTCGGCGAGATAGAGCCCGGCGCCGAGGCCGAGCCGGTCCACGTGAGCGTCGGCGTGGCTTCGTTCCCGACGCACGGCACCACGTCCGACGAGCTGCTGGCGGCCGCCGAGCGGGCGCTGCTCGCGGCGCGGGGACAGGGAGGAGCGATCGTCTCGGCCGTCTGACCGACGGCGGTCGGCGTCAGGCGGGTCAGCGCCAGGCGGGTCAGCGCCCAGGCGGATCAGCGCGCCTCGCGGGTCGGCGTCAGGCGGATCAGCGCGCCTCGCGGGTCAGCGCCAGGAACGCCGCGACCTCGCGGTACACGTCGCCGGCGATCGCGTCGGCCGGACGGTCCGCGTCGATCACGCGCCAGCGTGCCGGCTCCACGCGCGCCAGCTCCAGGAACCCGGCACGCACGCGCTCGTGGAACGCGGCGTCGAACGCGTCGGGGGACTCGAACCGGGTAACGCCCTCCGGCGCGCCCGCGAACCGGCGCGCCAGGCCCGCCTCCACCGAGAGGTCGAGCAGCAGCGTCAGGTCGGGAATCACCCCCCGGGTCGCAAAGGCGCCGATCTCGCGCAGCCGTTCCACCGGGAGCCCGCTGCCGTACCCCTGGTACGCCACCGTGGAGTCCGCGAACCGATCGCACACCACCACCGCGCCCCGATCCAGCGCCGGCGCGATGACATCGTCCACGTGCTGGGCGCGCGCCGCACTGAAGAGCAGCGCGTCAGCCCGTGCCGTATGCGCCGGGCCCCCATCGTGCTCGAGCAGCACCGCCCGAACGCGCTCGCCGAGCGGCGTGCCGCCGGGCTCGCGGGTCAGCACGACATCCAGGCCGCGCCCCCGCAGCGACTCCGCCAGCAGCGCCGCCTGGGTCGACTTGCCCGACCCGTCGGGGCCCTCGAACGTGATGAACCTGCCGCGGTCCGTGCGCTACCTCCAGGCCCGTGCCTTGTCCGGGTAGAGTCTGACCCTCCGGTACGGCTCGCGTCCCCTCGACTGCGAGACCACGTTGGCCCGTTCTGCCATCTGGTGCTGCAGCCGGCGGATGTACGCGTTCTGCGGCGAGAGCTCGACCGGGCGCGACTCGTTCAGCACCAGGCCGATCGCCTCCTCGGTCTCGCGGAGCGCCGCCTCCCGCGGGTCGACCTCGATCGCGTACAGCGACGTCAGGCATGCCTCCATCTGGATGATCGTGTTCGACTTCAGCACGTAGATCGGGAGCGCGCGCTCCTCCGCCTCGCGGAGCGCCGGGGGCTTCTGCCGGTAGTAGTTGCGGAGCGTGATCACCACCTCCGCCTCTTCCGCATCCTGCACCACCACCACGGGAAGCTGGAGCTCGCGGATCGATTGCTCGAGCTTCTTCCGGCTCACGCCGAAGCCCAGCACACGGATCGTGGGGAGCGCCGTCGGGTAGCCGTCGGGCGCGCGGGCACCGAGCCGGTCGAACGGGACGGGGGCGCTGCGGGATCCCTCGGCCTCGCCGTCCCCCCGGTCCCCGGCTTCCTCCGCCTCCTCGGCCTCCTCGGCCTCCGCCAATCCCTCGAGTTCCGCGTCCGTCCCCGTCTCTTCGCGGTCGGCCTCGGCGAGTTCGGCGAGGATCCGGTCATCCCGCCCTCGCCACGCGCCGGCACGCTCCCCGGGTGTGCCCGCCGGTCCCGGCGTGCTCTCCGCGCCCGCCTCCGGGCCGGCCTCCGAGGCCATCTCCCCGGCCTCCGAGGCAGTCTCCATCGCCCGCGCAGCCGACTCGCGCCACGCGC
This sequence comes from Chloroflexota bacterium, assembly GCA_027457005.1. GTDB lineage: Bacteria > Chloroflexota > Limnocylindria > Limnocylindrales > CSP1-4 > JAJYNJ01. The sequence continues at coordinate 8,590 of DAIDTV010000011.1, read as the reverse complement.
GGTGCCGCTCGATCTCCCTGGCGTCCCGCGCGCGCTGATCCGGGACGGGTGCGATCGTCCCCCGCTCCAGGGGCCCCCGGTCGGCGATCTCACCGGAACGGAACGCTCCCGCCGGCTCGCCGAGCGCCCCGAAGTAGGCGTCCCGGTCGGATCCGTATGGGGGCCGGTCGGCCTCCCCCCCGCGTCCGGCCGCCGATCCGGGCTCGGTTTCGCGTCCGCGCCAGCCGCGGCCTCCCTCGCCGCGGCCGCGAGATGCCCGCCACCCGCCCGAGGTGCCCGGCCGGTACCCGCTCCGGTACCCGGCCTCCGGCTCCCGCCAGCCACCGGTGCGGTACTCCGATTCGCCACGCCATCCCGGCTCGGGCCGCCATCCGCCCTGCCCGGTCCCGACCAGCCCCGCGAACCGGTCGGCCACGCCCTGGGCGGGACGGGGACGCGGTCTCGACTGGGACCGGTGGACGCCGCCCTCGTCGCGCCAGCGCAGCTCGGGCGCCACCGGATCGCCGCGCAGCATCGCGTCGACGGTCTCGGCCACATCCGGGTGCACGATCACGCGGTCGCGATCCTGGATCTCCACGATGATGTCGAACGTCGGCGGGGCCTTGCGCTCCAGCACGCTCTTCTGGGTGCGGCGGCGGCGGGCTTCCTCGTCGCCGAGCGTCACGCTCTGGATTCCCCCGATCAGGTCGGAGAGCGTGGGGTTGAGCATCAGGTTGTCCAGGTTGTTGCCGTGCGCCGTGCCGATCAACTGCACGCCGCGCTCGGCGATGGTCCGCGCCGCCATCGCCTCCAGCTCGGTGCCGATCTCGTCGATCACGATGACCTCGGGCATGTGGTTCTCCACCGCCTCGATCATCACCGCGTGCTGGAGGGCCGGGGTGGGGACCTGCATCCGGCGCGCGCGACCAATCCCCGGGTGCGGGATGTCGCCGTCACCCGCGATCTCGTTCGACGTGTCGACCACCACCACCCGTTTGTCCAGGTCGTCGGCCAGCACGCGCGCGGCCTCGCGCAGCATGGTGGTCTTGCCGATGCCGGGGCGGCCCATGATCAGCACGGAGCGCCCCGACTCGACGAGGTCCCCGATGATCTCGATGGTGCCGAAGACGGCCCGTCCGACCCGGCAGGTGAGGCCCACGATCTTGCCGCTCCGGTTGCGGATGGCGCTGATCCGGTGCAGCGTCCGCTCGACCCCCGCCCGGTTGTCGTCGCCGAACGACCCGATGTGGTCGACCACCCACTGGATGTCACGGTCGGTGACCTCGCGATCCAGCAGGACCTCCTCCCCGCCCGACCCGAAGCGGGCCTCCGGCCGACGCCCGAGGTCCAGCACGACCTCGATCAGCTCGCGCTCGGGCGGCATCCGGCGGACCTGCTCGGCGATCTCCGGGGGGATCGCGGCCAGGAGGGCGTCCAGGTCGTCGGTCAGTTCCTGTCGTCGTTGCAGCTTCACGGCGTTTCCTGTTCGCATGTCAGCGGATCGCCGGCACCAGCGCCGGCTCCGCGACGCGGACGAGGGCCTCCTTCATCAGCAGCGTGACGGTCGCGACGTTGGTGAACCCGCATTCCTCGAAGCATCGGTCGAGGGGTGCCTCGTACGTCCGTACCGGCGTGATCACGCCCGCGTCGTTGCGGCCGGCCTTGCCCCGGCTCGCTCCGGTCCGCTCGCCCACGATCGAGAGCCCGTAGCGGACCAGGGCGCTCGCATCATGGTCGGGCAGCGCCATCACTCGCAGGTAGTGGGGCTGCTCCTCGCGGGCCACGCCCACCTGGAGCATGCCGGCCAGCTCGCTGCCGTTCTTCCCGCTGTCCTCCTGGACGAAGGTCTCCACCTCCGCGAACCGGAGGATCGGCGCCAGGCTGCTGCGCGGGATGCGCACCTGCTGACCCGGCCGCTCCCAGTCGGGGAGGCGGTACGACTCGATGCGCGCCACCGGCGCCGGGGTCACGCGGGCGTAGAGCCGGCTGAGGGGCAGCGCGTCGAGGGGCATCGCGGGCCGGATCCCGGCGCGTGCCGCCTCGTCGGCGGTCACCCGGGGCAACGGGACCTCGGGAGCCTGGTAGAGGATGTGCTCCTGGCCGTAGGTGATGAAGCCGGCCTGCATGAGCAGCTCGATGTTGCCCCCGGAATCCGCGCACGCGACGTGGAACCGCACGGCTCCCCTCCGGGCGCCGTCGCGCAGGAGATGCTGGACCAGCCGGAGGCGGATGTCGCCGGCGTCGTGGATCCCGACCGCGTCGAGCTCCACGATGGTCCACTCGTCCCGCTGCGGGTCGCGCTCGACCCGCGCCAGCCCGGCGAGTCGCCCGTCCTCCTCGTACACGTAGAGCTGGTCGCTGGGCCGGAACGCGCCGAGCGGCAGGCGGAACAGCCGGAACACGCTGACCTGGCTCCGGCTCACCGGGAGTCCCAGCGACCGGACGCTCGACTCGCGATCGTCGGACTGGTGGGATAGCCGGGACAGCTCGCCCAGCGCGGCGAGGTCGGTGAGGCGGGCGCCGCGTACACGTCCGGGTCGCGAGCTCATGAGGCTGCCCACCCACCGGCGCCCGTCGCGTCGCGCCCGACCGGTTCGGACGACACGCGCCCACCGCCGTCCCGGCGCAGCGGATGGTGCCTGCGCTCGGTGCCCTCGCCCGGTTCGTCGTGGTCGGAGGCCATGGTCGCCAGCAGCCGGTGGAAGCGGGTCTCCCCCGCCAGCTCGGGGTGAAACGCGGTCGCGATCACGTTCCGCTCGCGCACCGCCACGATGCGTCCGTCGTCCAGGCGTCCAAGCACGTCCACCTTGGCGCCGACCCGCTCGACCACCGGCGCCCGGATGAAGACGCCGTGCACGGGACGCTCGCCGAGCAGGGGCACGGCGAGATCCGCCTCGAAGCTGTCCAGCTGCCGCCCGAACGCGTTGCGCTTGATGTCCATGTCGAGCACCGGGAAGACCGGCTCGTCACCGTCCACGATATGCCTGGAAAGCAGGATCATGCCGGCGCAGGTCCCCAGCACGGGCGTGCCGCCGTCGATCAGCCGCCGGATCGGCTCGCGCAGCCCCCACCGGTCGATGAGCTTGCGCATGGTGGTGCTCTCGCCCCCCGGCAGGATCAGCCCGGAGATGCCCGCCAGGTCGCGAGGAAGACGGACCTGGATCCCCTCGACGCCGACCTGGCGCAGGATCTCGATGTGCTCGGCGAAGGCGCCCTGCATCGCCAGGACGCCGATCTTCATGGCCGTCATGGTCGACGGACCCCTTCCGGCTACCAGCCGCGGACCGCCAGCCTGTCGGCCTCCGCAATGGTGGCGAGCTCGATCCCGCGCATGGGCGCGCCGAGGCCCTTCGACACCTCGGCGAGGATCCGGGGGTCGTCGAAGTGGGTGGTGGCCTGCACGATCGCGCGGGCCATCCGGGCGGGGTCGTCGGACTTGAAGATCCCCGAACCGACGAACACGCCCTCCGCACCCAGCTGCATGGCCAGGGCCGCGTCCGCGGGGGTGGAGATGCCGCCGGCGACGAAGTTCACCACCGGCAGCTTGCCGGTCCTGGCCACCTCGGCCACCAGCTCGTACGGCGCCTGGAGGTCCTTGGCCGCGGTGAAGAGCTCGTCCTCGCGTCTTGAGGCGAGGGCGCGGATGCCTCCGTGCACCGCGCGGATGTGACGCACCGCCTCGACGATGTTGCCGGTGCCGGCCTCGCCCTTGGTGCGGATCATCGCGGCGCCCTCGGCGATCCGGCGAAGCGCCTCGCCCAGGTCGCGACAGCCGCAGACGAACGGCACCTTGAACTGGTGCTTGTCGATGTGGAACGCCTCGTCGGCCGGCGTGAGGACTTCCGACTCGTCGATGTAGTCGACACCCAGCGCCTCGAGGATCTGCGCCTCGACGAAGTGGCCGATGCGCGCCTTGGCCATCACCGGGATCGTGACGGCCTGCATGATCTGCTCGATCAGGGCGGGATCGCTCATGCGGGCCACGCCGCCGGCGGCGCGGATGTCCGCGGGGACGCGCTCGAGGGCCATGACCGCGCACGCGCCTGCGTCCTCGGCGATCTTGGCGTGCTCGGCAGTGACGACGTCCATGATGACGCCGCCCTTGAGCATCTGGGCAAGGCCCTTCTTCGTCGCCCAGGTGGACGTTTCGGTTGTCATCGGTTTGGTGGTGACCTCGGGGCTGGCAGTGGCACCCGCCGATCCCTGCTACCACGGATCGCCTGGCACGGCCATCGCGGAGCCGCCACTGGCAGCGGCTCACCGCCCAGACGGAACAGACCGGGCGCCACTCACCCGGGATTATCGCATGCTCCACCGCCGGGACGATCCCGACATCCGGGCCGCCTCGCTTCGCGCGGGGGGAAGACACGGTGTCCGCGTTCCCGGAAGGACCGGCCACGGTTCGGTGGCCGGCAATCGTCGGCCGCTGGCCAGCCGGCGCTCGTGGTTCGTGGCCGCCCGGGTCCACCGACCGGTGCCTGCCGGCCGCTCGTCCGTGGCCCGCCGGCGCCCACGGTGCCGCCAGCGTCCCGCAGTGCCGGTCGCCGCCCGCCAGGGGACCCGTATCGGTAGAGGTGTTGCCGAGCAGGGTTATGCCCGTTCCGCGGGTCCTGGTCATCAGGAGCACGATCAAACCGGTCCCCGGTGAGCCGCGCTACTCCGCCGCCACGCGGCCGCACGCATCCCGCGGCCGAGCCTCTCCGCGGCGGCCCGCGTCGAGTCGGAGAAATCGGCGGTGCAGCCGCGGCAAAGCCCGCCGCGCAACACTACTGCCGATCCGCCGGCGCAGGCGGGCGGAAATGAGCGCGTTTGGCGCCCCACCCGTTCCCTCGTCCGCGCCCCCGCCGGCTCGTGAACGACACCATGGCAGGACCGCGACATGCCGACACGCAGGCGATCTCAACAGCGGCGCACCTCCCTCCAGGTGTCCGCGGATCGGCGCGCCGCCGGGCTCGCCGCGACGCTGGGTCGCGCCATCGGCGAAGCACGACGAGAGCACGGCCTCAGGCAGTTCGACGTGGCGGCCAGGGCGGCCATTGCTCAATCGACCCAGAGCGAGATGGAGTGCGGCCACGGAGCGGACGTGTCGCTGCTCGTCTGGGTTCGTGCGGCATACGCGTGCGGCACGGACCTGCGTGCCTATCTCGAGCGAACCTCCGCCTCCGCCCAACCTCGCGACGCCGTGCATCTCCGGCACCAGGAACTCGTGGCCCGCCTTGCGTCCGCAGGATCCTGGCGCCCGATGCCGGAAGCCCAGCTGGACATCGATCCTACGCGCTCGCGATCGGCGGATCTCCTCCTGATGCGGCCGGACGACGTGGCGCTGTTCGAGATCTGGGATTCGTTCGAGGACGTCGGGGCTGCATTCCGCTCCTGGGACCGTCGACTCGGCAGGCTACGCGAACGGGAGGCGGGGCGTCCACGGTCGAACGAGGCGCGAATGCTGCCGGCGGACGTACGCCCGAATGGCGCGGGGGTACGTCCGATCGAGCCACGCGAACGACCCGACGGATCGAAGCTCCATCCGGACGAGCCGGGCCAGGTTCATGTCGCAGGCTGCTGGGTCGTGCGGGCGACCCGACGGAACAGACAACTCGTCCGCGAGCATGCGACTCTGTTCGCTGCCCGCTTCCCGGGGTCCGGACACCGGTGGCTGGCCGCACTGGCGCATCCCGAGGTCTCGATGCCCAGGCGTGCAGGGCTCCTGTGGGCCACCGTCGCCGGCGATCGCCTGTTCCCGGCTCGTCTGCCCGACCCCTCGCAGAGACCCGGCCAGTGCCGGTTGTAGAGTCGTGCGGATGCCGTCCCAGACCGCCGACCCACGCCATCGACGCGACGACCTCGCGCAGGTCACGGCCGACATCGTCGCCTGCCGCGCGTGCCCCCGCCTCGTGGAGTGGCGCGAACGCGTCGGACGGGAGAAGGTCGCGCGGTTCGCGGGGTGGACCTACTGGGCGCGGCCCGTGCCCGGGTACGGAGACCCCGGCGCCCGAATCCTGATCCTGGGGCTGGCTCCTGCGGCCCACGGCGGCAATCGAACCGGCCGCGTCTTCACCGGCGACCGGTCGGGTGACGTCCTCTGCGCGGCGATGTACCGCGCCGGCCTCGCGAACCAGCCCACCTCCGTCTCGGTCGGAGACGGCCTGGAGGTGCGCGGCGCATACGTCGCGGCGGCGGTGCGCTGCGCGCCGCCCGCGAACAAGCCCCTGCCGGTGGAACGCGATCGCTGCCTGCCATACCTGGTCCGGGAGCTGCACCTGCTCGCCGAGGTACGCGTGATCGTGGCGCTCGGTGCCTTCGGGTGGGGTGCCGCACTGCGAGCGCTGGCGGCGTACGGACACACGGCACGTCCACGGCCCAGGTTCGGGCATGCGGCGGAGGCAAGGGTCGGGCCGTACACCCTCGTGGGATGCTTCCACCCCAGCCAGCAGAACACGTTCACGGGCCGGCTGACGCCCGCGATGGTGGACGACGTGCTCGCGCGGTCGCGGGCGCTCGCCGGACTGTCGGGCGGTGGCGAGGCGGACTGAGCAGCCCGAGGCGGCCTGAGCAGCTACACGCGGTCGGGCCGGCGGTCCACCGAGCTGCCCGGCACGCGCGCTCCCGGGACCTGTCTCATCCCTCCAGCCGACGAAGCACGCCTGCGAAGAGCCCCGCGGTCCCCGGCGCGGCGGACGGGGACAGCCTGGCCAGTGCGTCCAGGAGCGGCAGGACGTCGCCGTCCGGCTGCGCGGCGAGCAGGTCGAGCAACCGCAGCATCGTGTAGTCGGGCACCTGGGCGGCGAGGCGCATCGCACGCTCCAGGTCGCGTGGCGGCACCCGGGCCATGAGCGCGGCCATGCGGTCGACGAGCCGCACGAACGCCAGGACGTCGTCGAGCCACATCCGCAGGTCGCCGAGGTCGGGATCGTCCGGTCGTCCGTCGGCGGCAGCGCGGGCCGCGGACGACGCGCCCTCGATCGCCGCCACGGCCGGACCGCCCTGGCGCAGGCGTCGTTGTTCCACCACCCGTCCGAACCAGCGCCAGTGATCGTCGATCGCCGCCCACGCCGCCCCGGCCGGGCCCCGGCTCCCGGCGCGGCGAGGCTCCGGCACGCGTTCCACGAGCCCCCACGCGGCGACCTCCGCGAGCGCCAGGCTGGCGGCGCGATGGCTGAGCCCGAGGGCGAGCCGGATCTCGCGCTCGGTGAGCGGCCGCCGGCTGGCAAGCAGGTAGCCGTGAACGCGAGCGGTTGCCGGCGGGAACCCCCACGTCGACCCGACGTCACCCCAGGCGGTCGCGATGAGCCGGCGGATGTGTTCGGCATCGGCCGAGGCGGTGGCGGCGAGGCCTCCGCTGGCGGGGGCCGTCGGGACAACCGCCGCGCGAGACACGTCGGGCGCCTGCCGCTCGGCTGGCGCGTGAGGCATGCGGACCGCCTGCGGCTCGGCGGGCGCCTGCCGCTCGGCGGGCGCCTGAGGCACGGCGGCCGGCGCGGCTGACACGCCAGCGCGTGACGGAGTGCCGGTGTGTGGCCGAGCACCAGTACGCGCCGGCGTCGTCACCGGCGCGATCGCATGCGCGAGCGGCGACGCTGGCCACCGGCCGGATCTGCGGGTCAGGGCCGGCCGTCCGGGCGCCTGGGGCGTGTGCGTCGTGTCGGCCGCCCACACGTCCCATACATGTCCCTTATCAGTAGCTCGTTCTGGTCGCATGAAGGTGACCGTCCGCCTCAGTCGTGGGCACCGGTAATATGCTACTGGATAATAGCGCACAAACCCGGCACCGTGCCGGGCAAGGTCCTTCCGCTACGTCGACACGATCCGACACCCCTATCATCGCGGCCATGCTGGATCCCGAAGACGAGTCGGATCGCGAGCTGCCTGGCACGGCACGAGCGACATCCCCCCAGGCCCCGGTCGCGCGGGCCCGCGTCGCCCGGATCAACACCTCCCCGGGCGGCGTCCCCAAGCGCCCGGTCGGATCGGCCAGGGTCGGCACACTCGGACTGGACGGCGACGCGCACACGGATCGCACGGTCCACGGTGGCCCGTTCCGCGCCGTCTGCCTCTACTCGATGGAGGCGATCGACCGTGTGCGGGCGGACGGCCACCCCATCTTCCCGGGATCGGTCGGCGAGAACCTGACGCTCGAGGGCCTCGAGCTGTCCACGCTCGCGACGGGCGACCGGCTGGCCGTCGGGGACGAGCTGGTCCTGGAGGTCACGACGCCGGCGGCCCCCTGCGAGACGATCCGCGAGAGCTTCCTCGAAGAGCGTATCTCCCGGATCTCGATCCGGACGCACCCACTCGACAGCCGCCTCTATGCCCGCGTTCTCGTCGAGGGCGTGGTCCGGACCGGCGATCCGGTGCGGGTACTCCCGCCGCTCCCCGGCTCGGACGCGACCACGCACGTGCTGCTCGATCGCCTGGACGCGAACGAGCGCGCGTACATGCTGGTGTCGTGGCGCGCGGCCGTCGCGGGCGGCGTGGACGTGCGGCTCCGTGACGACGGGGAGCTCGCGATCGCCGCCACGCCGTGGCGGTCGAAGAACGACAGGACGTCCGGGAGCAGATGCGGGATCTGGCGCAGCCCGAGTGCCAGGTTGAAGTTCTCGTCGGGGACCGACGG
>DAIDTV010000010.1 GCA_027457005.1 Chloroflexota bacterium | reverse complement strand
GTCCGCCGGGGCAGGACCGAGCGCATGCAGGCGGGACCGGAGCGAATCGAGGGCCGCCGCAGCCGCCCGCAGGGAATCCGGCGAGAAGTCGAGCTTGTGGCCGTACTGCGCGGTCAGGCAGAGGTACCGGAAGGCGAGGGGATCGATGCCGTCGTCGGCCAGGTCCGTGATCCGCTGGAAGTTGCCCGCCGACTTGGCCATCTTCCGCCCGCTCATCAGCAGGTGCTCCCCGTGGACGTAGGAAGCGGCCGGCACCTGGCCGGTGAGCGCCTCCGACTGCGCGATCTCGTCCTCGTGGTGCGGGAAGACGTTGTCGACCCCGCCGGTGTGCAGCTCGAATCGCTCGCCCAGGTAGCGCATGGCCATCGCGGAGCACTCGATGTGCCAGCCGGGGTAGCCCTCGCCCCAGCGCTCCGTGGGCCACTTCACCAGGCGCCCTTCTCCGGCGTGCTTCCAGAGCGCGAAGTCGGCCGGATCGCGCTTGTCCTCCTCCACCTCCACGCGGTGGCCGGCGCGCAGCGCGTCCAGCGTGTTGCCCGAGAGCTTGCCGTACCCGGGGAAACGGGCCACGTCGTAGTAGACGGTGCCCTCCGGCGTGGCATAGGCGAAGCCGGTGTCCTGCAACCGCTCGACCATGTCCAGCATCTCCGGGATGTGCTCGGTGGCCCGGGGGTAGACGTGCGCGGGAAGGAGATTGACCAGCGCGGCGTCGGCGTGGAAGGCGTCCTCGTAGGCGGCGGCGATCTCGGCCGGGGACTTGTCCTCGAGCTTTGCGGCCACCAGCATCCGGTCCTCGCCGCGGTCGAAGCGCTCGTCGCGCATGTGGCCGACGTCGGTGATGTTCTGGACGTGGACGACGGTCCGGCCGTGGTAGAGGAGGACGCGGCGGATGAGGTCGGCCAGCAGGAACGTGCGCAGGTTCCCGATGTGGGCGTAGCGGTAGACGGTCGGGCCGCAGCTGTACATCCGGACGGTCCGGTCGCCGCGCAGCGGCAGGACCGGCTCCACCCGCCTCGACAGCGTGTTGCGAAGACGGAGCGTCACGGCCCGCGGTGGGCCTACGCCGGCGGTCGCTCGCGCGGCAGGACGACCTCGAAGCAGGTCTCGCCCGGCCGCGACCTCACGGTGATCCGGCCGCCGTGACGCACGATCACGTTGTGGGAGATGTGGAGGCCCAGCCCGGTTCCCAGTCCCGGGGGCTTGGTGGTGAAGAAGGGCTCGAAGATGCGCTCGCGCAGGTCGGGCGGCATCCCCGGTCCGTTGTCGCAGAGTTCCACGACCACGTCTTCGTCACGCGGGTACGCGTGGATGCGGATCTCCCCGCGCCCGCCGAGAGCGTCGATCGCGTTGTCCAGGATGTTCGTCCAGACCTGGTTGAGCTCGCTGCCGTAGGCCTCGATGGGTGGCAGGTCCGGGGCAAACTCCCGCACGACGCGGATCCCGTCCTTCAGCTTGGGCCGCAGGATCACCAGCGTGCTCTCGATGCCGGCGCGCAGGTCGACCCGCTGCACCGGCGCCTGGTCCAGGTAGACGTACTCCTTCACGGCGTGGACGATCTCGGAGATCCTGCGGGCCCCCGTGGAGACCTCCGCGACCAGGGCATGCGCGAGGCTGCCGGCGCCGAGCCAGGCCGCGATGGCCGCGAACGCCGGCCCCGGGAACGCGTCCTCCACTTCCTCCAGGCGGGCCACGGTCCATCCCTGCGAGGCGAGGGCCGAGGCGACCTCCCCCGCGTCCGCCACGTCGCGGTCCTCCAGGAACAGCTCCAGGTCGCCGGTGCGATCGCTCAGCTCGAGCGGGTCCTCCGCCGCGTCGGCCGGGTGCCCGGCGAGGTCGCCCCCGAGCGACGCGATGAACTCCGCCTGCTCGCGGGTCTCGATCAGGGGGCCGAGCGAGCGGGTCGCGTCGGCCCAGCGGTCGAGTGCTTCGTTCAGCAGCCCCGAACTCCGCTGCACGGCGGCGGCCGGGTTGTTGAGCTCGTGGGCGAGGCCGGCCGAGAGGGTGCCGAGGGCCGCCAGCTTCTCGCGCTCGCGAAGCATCGCCTCGGTGTTCCGCAGCCGGCCGCTGACGGTCCGGATCATCGAGATGGACGCGCCGGGTCGCGTGCGGAGCAGCTCGAGGAGGGTGGCACCGGGGATGCGCAACACGCGCACCGGCGAGATCGCGCGGACGGAGGCCGTCCGGGGCCGCGACTCGAGCACGGCCATCTCCCCCACGATCTCGCCGGGCCCCAGCCGTGCGAGCGGCACGTCTCCGGTCCCGGAGCGCTTCACCACCTCGAGGTCGCCGGAGATCACGAGGTAGAGGGAATCGCCGGGCTCGCCCTCCGCGGTCAGGACCGCGCCCGGGGCGAGGTCCTCGGGCCGGGCGAAGGACGCGACCCACTCGATGTCCTCGTCCGACAGCCCCTCGAGCAGGGGGATCCGCCGCAGGAACTCGCGCTGGTCCGCGGGGCGGGTGAGGGAATCGGATTCGCCGACTCCCTCCAGCGCCGGGGCGTCGGCAGGCTGGTCGGAGCGTGCGGGCGCCCGCGTGCTGTCGGCGGTCACAGGGTGGCCAGGTACTGGTGGATGAACTGGACCGCCATGGAGCCCTCGCCCACCGACGACGCGATCCGCTTGACCGATCCGGACCGGACGTCCCCCGCCACGAAGACCCCGGGCACGCTGGTCTCGAGGAGGAACGGGTCCCGCCGCAGGGGCCATCTGCCGGGCTGATCTCCGGTGCGGGTGAGCGCGGGGCCCGACATCACGAACCCCGCCCGGTCCCGCTCCACGGCGTCGCCGAGCCAGTCCGTCCGCGGCTGCTGCCCGATGAAGACGAACATGGCGGCGACCCCGCACGTCTGCCGGACATCGTCGCCCGTGGTGATCTCGACGGCCTCGAGCGACTGGCTGCCGTGCACGGCCACCACGCTCGAGCGGAGCAGCACCCGGATGTTCGGCGTGGTCCCGATCCGGTCCACGAGGTACTGCGACATACCTGCCTCGATCGCGGGGCCCCGGATGACCAGCATGACGTCCTCGGCGTACCGGGCGAGGTAGACCGCCGCCTGCCCGGCGGAGTTGCCACCCCCGACAACGGCGACGCGCGCATCGCGGTAGAACGGCGCCTCCGTGGTCGCCGCGCCGTAGAAGACGCCTGCGCCGGTCAGCATGTCGAGCCCCGGCACGTCCAGGCGCCGGTACTCGACGCCGGTGGCGACCAGCAGCGCCTGGCAGCTCACCGCCGACCCGTCGGCCAGCTGCACCACCTTGTACGGGTCGTTGACGCTCATGCCGACCACGTCCTGCGGCGTGAGGATCTCCGCGCCGAGCCGGCTCGCCTGGGCCAGCGCGCGCCGCGCCAGGTCGGAGCCCGACAGCCCCGACGGAAACCCGAGGTAGTTCTCGATCCGCGACGTGGTGCCAGCCTGCCCCCCGGGGGCCTCCCGCTCGACCAGCAGCGTACGCAGTCCCTCGGATGCGCCGTAGACGGCGCCGGCCAGGCCGGCGGGGCCGCCGCCGACGATCACCAGGTCGTAGAAGGGCAGGGCGGCCTGGGTCCGCAGCCCCACCTTCGCGGCGATCTCCAGGTTGGTGGGTGCGACCAGATGGGAGCCGTCGGGAAAGACCACCAGCGGCTCGCGGTCCTCTCCCTCGCCGGCGCTCGCGATGAGCGCAGGGGCGTCGGCGTCCGTCTCCATGTCGAGCCAGCGGTACGGGATCTGGTTGCGGGCGAGGTAATCCTTGATCTCGTGCGCACGGGAGTCCCACCGATGGCTCACCAGGCGGAGTCCCTCGAACGGCGGCACGTAGGCCGCCTGCCAGTCGCCGAGGAGGTCCTCGAGGACCGGGTAGAGCTTCTCCTCCGGTGGGTCCCAGGGCTTGAGCAGGTAGTGGTCGAGCCGGATCGAGTTGATCGCCTGGATGGCGACCTCGGTGTCCGCGTACGCAGTCAGCAGCACTCGCTTCGCATCCGGGAAGACGTCCCGCGCCGCCTCCAGGAACTCGGTCCCGGTCATCCCGGGCATGCGCTGGTCGGCCAGGAACAGCGCGACCGCGGATCCGCGGAGCTTCAGGCGCTTCACGGCGTCGAGCGCGCTCGGCCCGCTTTCCGCGGCCACCACGCGGAAGTCATGTCCGAAGTGTCGCCGGAGGTCGCGCTCCACGGCCCGAAGGACCTGGGGGTCGTCGTCGACCGCAACGATGACGGGGTTCGCCATGGGGTCCTCCGTGACCGGGGGAGACGCGACCTTCGCGCCCTGGGCTGGGGCGCCGCCTCCCACTCCTGTGCACAATAGCCGAAGTTCCCGTTGAGGGGGTCTAGTCGGCCCACTCGTCGCCGGCTCGTCGCCCGGCCTGCCCAACCGCTCCCCGCCGCGCCACTCCGTGCGCTCGTTCGGGCACAATGGCTGCAGCATGACGCGAAGGGCCGCAGGATGAGCCGATCTCGCCCGCCGGACGGGCCGTTCCGGTATCGGCGCCCCATCGAGGTGCGCTTCGCCGACACCGATGCGATGGGCCACGTGAACAACGCCGTCTTCCTGAGCTACTTCGAGATGGCGCGGGCCGGCTACTACCAGGGCGTCACCGGCTCGACATTCGGGGTCGGCGCCCAGTCGCACGACCGAAGCTTCATCCTGGCCGAGGCCCGCGTGACGTACGTCAGCGCGGTCCGCTTTGGAGAGCCGCTGGTGTGCGAGGGCAGGGTCGGCTGGGCCGGGCGCTCGTCGTTCGCGATGGAGTTCCGGCTGCTCGCGGAGGACTCGCCGTTCGGCCGGGCGCGCCTCGTCGCCCACGGCGAAACCGTGCAGGTGATGTACGACTACGCCGCCGGGCGCGTGCAGCCGTTGCCGGCCGAGCTGCTGGCGATGGTGGAGGCCTACGAGGGACGTGCCGTCCCGAGCCGGGAGGCCGCAGGGACGATCGGCGGGGGATAGGGCCGCCAGTGAATCGTGCCGGGTGCCCGGGTCCATGGAGAGGGGTGGCCGATGGGTCGTGCCGCCCGGGCGCAGCGGAAAGGGCGGTCGACCCTCGGACAGGACCCCTCGCGCGGGGTCATGGCTGCAGCAGCTGCGACGCCGAGAGGACCTGGTGCAGCACGAACTGGCCGTCGGTGGCGGGATCGGTGAGGTTGGGCTGCGCGTCGTCGAGCACCACGGTGGGGATCAGTCGCACCTGCGCCAGCCGGGTACCCACGAACGTCAGCAGGGTCATGACACCCTCCTGGGTCTGCCGGCTCCAGCTCTGGCCGAACCAGAAGTTCCCCTGGCTGGCGGTGACGAACCGGTAGCCCGACCGGCTCCCGCGCGTGACCGAGATCGCACCGGCCCAATGGAAGTCCGCGCCGATGATCTCGTCCGCGCCTGCCGCCTCCAGCTCGGCGATCAGCGACCGCTGGAAGCCGGTGAAGGCCGCGCGGTACTCCACCGAGCTCCACTGGGGCAGCGCGAACACGACCTGCGCGCCGGCCTTTCGCGCGGCGGAGATGGCGGCACGCGCCGTGGCAGGTGTCAGGGGCGCCACCCCCGGGCTGTCGGCAGTGGCGTATGCCGACCCGCCGATGGCGTCGAACCCGACGAAGCCGAACCGGACGCCGTTGACGTCGATCACGGCCGGCCGGAGCGCCTGCGCGAGCGTGCGTCCCCCGCCGACCGGCTGGATCCCGTTGGCGCGGAACAGGTCGACCGTCTCGCCGATGGCCCCCAGCCCGGGGTTGGTGTTGTGATCGGCCGCGATGGTGGCCACGTCGAAGCCCGCCTTCGCCATCAGCGGGGCCACGCGCGGGTCGATCGAGAAGACCGTGCCGCTGTCGTGCTGGGTGAAGTGGCTGGTCATGGAGCACTCGAAGTCGCTGACCGCGACGTCGGCGTTGCGGACCAGGGCCCACACCGCCCCGGCGTGGTCGGTGCGGACCGCGTCCACCACCCACCAGCCGAAGGCGGGGTCCCAGTGTCGGCCGGTGTACCTCGCCGTGCCGGCCTGGAGCAGCCAGTCCCAGCCCTTCCCGAGCACGTTGGTCTGGTAGCTCACGCCACGGTCCGGGCAGTTGACGCCGGTGGTGAGCACCACGCGGACGTTCGACGGATCGTAGGCGGTCCAGGTCGCGGGCCATCCGGCCGGCGTCGGGATCGTGAGCGGGTAGGGTGCGGTCCGGGCGGGCGTCTCGCCGAACAGGTCGGCCGTCCCGATGGGCACCACCCGCAGGGCGGGCGTGACGAGACCCGGCGGGAGGAGCCCCAGGGCGGTCGATGAGGCCGGCAGTCGGGAGGGGATGGCGTCACCCGGGACGCACCCGGTCGACGGAACGGCCGGCGTCGCCGGCGGGGCCGCCTGGCCGGGCGCCTTGGTCGGCCCGGCGGCGCTGCCCCCTGGCGGGGTGACGCCCGACCTCGCGACCTCCAGCGCCGTGGCGATCGCCGCCTCTGCGCCGCAGGGCACGATCAGCGTGCCGGATGCGAGCCGGGTGGCCAGGTCCGCCATCGTCACGAGGTCCACGCGGTAGTTCGAGAAGCCGGTGACGACGGCCATCGGAACCGACGAGCCCGGCGAGCCGGACGCGCCAAGCGACGGTGCCGCCGCTGCAGGCGGGCCCACCGACGGGGACGTGGAGGGGGACACTCCACGGGGCACGGGCGACCCTGCCGGTCCCCTCGCACCGGACGTCGCGGACGGAATCGCGGAGGCGACCGTGGAGGGCGTCGCGGGCGACGCAGGCGCGCCGCACGCCGAGAACACCAGCCCCGCCACGAGGGGCAGGGCGGCGAGCCGACCGTGCCGACTCACGGCCAGTCCCTCAGGGCTCGAAGCGCCGGAAGACCGCCACCGCGTTCTGGCCGCCGAACCCGAACCCGTTGACGATGGCCGTGTCCACGCGCTGCCGGCGCGGCACGAGCGGGACGTAGTCGAGGTCGCAGTCGGGGTCGGGGTCATCCAGGTTGGTGGTGGGCGGGATCACGTCCTCGCAGATCGAGGACACGGCCACCAGGGCGTTTGCCACCCCCGCCGCCCCCAGCATGTGGCCGACCATCGACTTCGGGGAGGTGATCGGCACGTGGTACGCGTGGTCGCCGAACGCCGTCTTGATCGCTCGCGTCTCCGTGACGTCGTTGAGTGGCGTGGACGTGCCGTGGGCCACGATCAGGTCGATCTCGTCCGGCGCCACACCCGCGTGGCGGAGCGCCAGCCCCATCGCGCGCGCGGCTCCCCGGCCGGTGGGCTCGGGGGCGCTGACGTGGTACGCGTCCGCGGTGAGCGCGGCGCCCAGGACCTCGGCGCGAATGCGTGCCCCCCGGTCCATCGCGTGGGCGGCCGACTCGAGCACCATGACCCCGGCGCCCTCGCCGAAGAGGAAGCCATCCCGGTTCCGATCGAATGGGCGGGACGCGTGCTCCGGGTCGTCGTTGCGCTTGGACAGGGCGCCCATGTTCCCGAGCGCCGCGAACGCGATCGGCAGCAGCGGCGCCTCCGCGCCGCCGACGAGCACCACGTCGCACTCGCCGTCCTGGATGAGGCGCAGCCCGTCGAGGAACGCGATGACCGAGCTGGCGCAGGCGGCGACCTGGGTGATCACGGGGCCGGTCAGGCCGTACTTCATCGAGACCATGCAGGCGGCCATGGAGCCCGAGAGGCCGGGGATGGCGAACGGGCTGACCTGGCCCGGGCCCCGCTGCTCGAGGGCATGCGTCCCGTCGACGACCTGTTCCAGGCCACCGCCGCCCGTGTTGATCGCGACGCCCACGCGGTCGCGCCGTTCCGGCGACCAGTCCGAGAAGTCGAGCCCGGAATCCGTCACCGCCTCCTGCGCGGCCGCCATCCCGAAATGGATGAAGCGGCTCATCCGGCGGGCCATCTTGCGATCCATGGCGATGGTCGGGTCGAATCCCTTGACCTCCGCCGCGATCCGCACGTCGAACCGGCTCGCGTCGAAGGACGTGATGGGGCCGCCGCCGTTCACGCCGGCGAGCAGGTTTCGCCAGTACGTGGGGTAGTCGTTGCAGATTGGGGTCACGGCGCCGAGGCCCGTGACGACGGCGCGGCGGGCAGGGTCGGTGCTGGGGGGCACGGGTCGGCTCCTCCTCGGGTCAGGTCTGATCGATTGTAGCCGCCCACATCCGGCGGTCGGCGGCTCTCGCCGGCGGCATTGCCCGCCACGCCGGGGGCAGTCGGTGCCCCCAGAAGCCGAACGCCGTGCGCAGCCAGGACGAGACGCAGGCGCGGCCCGGCCCCCACGGGATGCCGTACTCCTCGCGGACGCGATCCGGCAGCAGTTCGAGTGCCGGCCACAGCAGCCAGTCGTAGAGCACGGGCGGCAGGGGCCCGACCGGTGGGTGAAGGATCGTGGCGATCAGCGATCGGGCCGTGGGGGTCACGTGGACCGGCCCAGCCGGCGCGAGCATCGTCTCCCAGTACCGGTCGAACGCATCCAGGTCGGCCGGCAGCAACTCGTCGGGAATCCCGAAGCCACGGCCGATGGGCAGCGTCTCGCGGTAGAACGCCGCGCGCCGTTCGCGGGGAAGTGGCTCGTACCAGGCGTCGTACGCGCTCATCGTGGATTCGATGAGCGTGGCATGCACCCACAGCGACAGCTCCGGGTCCCGGGCGCGGTTAGTCTCCGCGCCCGTGGCCCCGCGCGCAACGGCGTCCCGCACGGGACCCGCCACGGACTGGTGCAGGCGGTTCAGCCGGGCGACCTCGCGGGTCGCGCCCTCGGTGGTGCCGTACACGATCCGCAGGTAGCTGCGCAGCGTGCCGTCCAGCCGGCCCCACGGATCCGCGCGGAAGTTGCTGTGCTGGTCCACCCACTCGGCCACCAGCGGATGGGCGAGCTGCAGCAGCAGCGCGCGAGGGCCGGCGCCCAGCAGCAGGAACGCCTCGCGGTTGAGGCGCCAGGCCTCGCTGCCGGGACCGTAGAGTCCGGCGTCGGCCGCTCCCATGCGCCTCAGTCGCCGTCGTAGCGCTTGAAGATCACCGCCCCGTTGTGGCCGCCGAGCCCGACGTTCTCGGACATGGCGTACCGGATGCGCATCGGCCGGGCGGTGGTCGAGATGTTGAGCTGGATCTCCGGGTCGGGGTCGCGGTAGTTGATGGTCGGCGGCACGACCTGGTGGTACACGCTGAGCACCGTGGCAAGCCCTTCGAACGACCCGGCGGCACCCATCATGTGTCCGGTCATCGACTTCGTCGCGCTGATCGCGATGTCCGGGGTGTGGTCGCCGAAGACGCGGTGGAAGGCCTGGGACTCGGCCAGGTCTCCCAGCGGCGTGGAGGTGCCGTGCGGGTTGATCATGTCGATCTCGTCGGCCGGGACCCCGCGACGCGCCAGCGCCATCTCCATCGCCCGCGCGACGCCGTCGCCGCCCTCGATCGGCTGGATGAGGTCCCAGGCGTCGTTGGTCGAGCCGTAGCCCACCACCTCGGCGTAGATCTTCGCCCCCCGGGCCTTCGCGAGCTCCAGGTCCTCCAGCATGAGAGCGGCCGCGCCCTCACCCAGGATGAACCCGTTGCGGGTCAGGTCGAACGGCCGCGACACGGTCTGGATCGGCTCGCCCGGCCGTGGTGTTCCGATCCCGCGCATGTTCCCGAAGCCCACCCAGACCATCTCGTAGATGGGCGACTCGGTGGAGCCGGCGATCACCGCGGTGCAGTCGCCGCGGCGGATCGCCTCGGCGGCCTCGCCGATCGAATGCGTGCCGGTGGAACATGCGGTCACCACGGCCATGTTGTGACCGCGGATTCCGGTCTCGATCGCGATCTGGCCGGACGCGGTGTCCACCAGCATGTTGGCGATGAAGAAGGGGCTGACGAGCCGCGCGCCCTTCTTGTCCCAGGTCTCCTTGTTGTCCATCATCAGCTTCGGCTCGCCGGCACCCGACGCGAAGATGATGCCGATGTCGTCGCGGTTGTCCGGCGTGACCTCGATGCCCGAGTCGGCCAGCGCCTGCTTCGCGGCGGCCACCCCGAACTGGACGTTCAGGCCGGTGCGGCGGGCGGCCTTGAAGTCCATCCAGTCGCGCGCCTCGAAGCCCTTGACCTCGCCGGCGGCGTTCGACTCGTAGCCGGAGGCGTCGAAGCGGGTGATCGGGGCGAGCCCGCTGCAGCCGCCGACCAGGTTCTTCCAGACGGTATCCACGTCGTTGCCGACCGGGCTGACGGTGCCGAGACCAGTGACGGCGATGCGGCGGTTGTAGTCAGGGCGACGCATGGTTCGGGGCTCTCCTGTGGGCAGGGTGGGCGATTGAGGCAGGCGGGACGGTCATCTGGCGGGTGCCGCGGCGGAGCCGGGGTCGGGCTGGATCGCAGGGACCGCGAGCCTGCCCGGCGCATCGGGCTCGTCGAGGGCCACGGACGTGGCATCCGGCGCGATGCGTTTCCCCAGGCCGGTCAGGACCCTGCCCGGCCCGATCTCGACGAACGCGGTCACGCCGGCGGCGGACATGGCGCGGACGGCGGCCACCCAGTCGACGCCGGTGGTCAGGTGGTCGACCAGCTCGGCCCGGCACGCCTCGCCGGTGGTCAGCGGGCTGCCGTCCGCGTTGGCCAGCAGGGGCGCGACCGGGTCGCGGAAGGGAACCGCCGCCAGCGCGGCCCGCATGCCTGCAGCGGCCTCGGACATCAGGGGGGAGTGGGCCGCGACACTCACCGGCAGGGTCACCGCGCGCCGAGCGCCCAGCCCCTTGGCGGCGGCCACCGCGGCATCCACGGCGGCGCGCTCGCCGGAGACCACGACCTGGCCAGGCGAGTTGAGGTTCGCGATCGTGAAGATCCCGGCCGCGCTGCCGGCCGCCCTGAGGTCCGGAAGGCGCTCGTCGTCGAGGCCGATGATCGCCGCCATCGCGCCGTCCCGGCCCTGGCCGGAGGCCTGCATCTGGCGCCCGCGCTCGCGAACCAGGCGCACGCCGTCCGAGACCGGGATCACGCCGGCGGCGACCATCGCGGAGTACTGGCCCATGGAGTGGCCGGCGTAGAAGGCGGGTGCGAGAGGCCCGGCACCAGTGGCCGCGAGGCGCTCGTCGAGTGCCCGCAGGTATGCGATCGAGGTGGCGAGGAGGGCGGGCTGCGCGTTCACCGTCAGGTCCAGGTCGGCCGACTGGCCGGACCAGGCAAGGGTCGACAGTGGCTCTCCGAGCGCCGCGTCCGCCTCGGCGAAGACCGCGGCCGCCGCCGGCGATTCTTCGGCCAGTGCCTTCCCCATGCCGACGTACTGCGATCCCTGTCCCGGGAAGACGAACGCGAGGGTGCCCATGTCCCTCCCTCTGGTACACGGGTCGTGCGGCGGACACGCCGCGACATCGGCCAGTGCGCGAACAAGGTACCAGCCGTGCGGGCCATCGGGCCGGATTCGTGTGCATCTCTGCATGGATGAGCGGCCGCGGCTATCCTTGTTGCCATGGATGTCCCGCGTCGCATGAGCACCGGCGGTGCGGCGGGCAGGCAGGCGGCGCCCGGTGCTGCCGGGACGCGCGGTGATGCCGTGGCGCGCGGCTCGGACGCGGTGGCGTATGGCTCCGCGGCCGACATCCTGATGAGCCGGGTCGTCGAGGCGGCCGGTGCGGAGCTGCAGAACCCGCGCCAGCTGTCGGACCGCATCGCGATGGGCCGGGCGCTCTGGCGCGAGCTGGTGATCGGGTTCGCGGGCCAGCTCTCCGAGCTGCACCTGGGGTTCACCCAGCTGGCCGCGCTCTACGCCGTGGCGGGTGCCGTCACCGTCACGGTCGGCGATCTGTCCGCGTACCTCGGCCGCTCGCCCTCAGCGACGAGCCGGCTGGTGTCCGGGCTCGAACGACGCGGCCTGCTGGCACGGCACGAAGAGCAGGCGGATCGACGGGAGCGCACCCTGGCGCTGACCGAGGCGGGTGCCGCGCTGCTCGGCCAGGTCGACAGGGCCCGGGCCGAGCAGTTCCTCGCGGTGGTGCGGCCCCTGCCGGCCGCGGAGCGCGCGCTGGTGGCGATGGGGGTGGCGGCGCTCGCGGAGCGGGCCATCACGCGCCGGGGCAAGCTGATCAAGGCGGGCCCGGACGGGTAGAGCGCCGGGCGCGCGCCGCTACTGGTCGGCCCGGCCGGTGTAGACCAGGTTGTCGTAGGCCTTCGCGATGTGCCCGGGGATCACGACGGCCGGCGGTGTCGGCGGCGGACACTGGTAGTAGGAGCTGAGGTCTGTCGCCCACGTGAAGGTCCCGCTTTCGGGGTCGAACGTGGCGGTCCAGATGGCCAACTTCAGCGTGACCGTGTCGCCCGCCGTCGCAACTTCGTACTTGCCGTGGCCGGTGGACATGTGGTGCGCACCGTCGTACCAGGCGTGGACCGTCACGGTCGCGGTCTGGTCGTTGCTGAGGTTGAGCGTCCACGTTCCGGTCACGGTCTCGTACGGCGACGTCACCGGCGTCGCGCCGCAGTAGAAACTGCCCGTGGTGAACTCGCCCTTGTAGGTCGCGCTCTTGCTCTCGGCCGCCACCGGCGCGACCAGCGCGAATGCGATGAGCAGGGCCAGTGGCAACGCGAATCTGCGCATGTTCCATCCCTCCGTTCAACGTGCCCCGGTGCCGCGCCCCCCGCGGGCCGGCCCGGCACGACGATCGACGGGATCCTTGCGAGCGTCCCGTTCCCCGGGCGTTCCCTGGATCGGCCGCTGCCCGGGCGACGGCGTCGTCTCGGCGGCCGCGACTCCCTGTCGGCGCAGGGTCTGTTTGGCACCTCCCATGTGACGCGGTAGTCGCTAGCTTCTCGACATGGTCGGCGCGGTGGCGCGCGGCCGACGGCCCTCGGTTGGGCCGTTCCCGCCCGTCCAGGCGCGCGTGCTCGGCGGGTTCGAGGTGACGGTGGCCGGCCGCGTCGTGTCGCGCGCGGCATGGCAACGCGTGTCGGCAGAGCGGCTCGTCAAGCTGCTCCTGGTGACGCCGGGACATCGTGTTACCCGCGAGTCGGCAGCGGAGATCCTGTGGCCCGACGCGCCACCCCAGGCGAGCCGCGCGAGCCTGCGCAAGGCTGTCTTCTTCGCCCACGACGCGCTGGGGAGCGCGGACGCCCTGGTCGTCGACGCCCGATCCGTCGGGTTCGAACCGGGTCGGCTCGACCTTGACCTCGACAGGCTCCAGGAGGCGTTCCGGGTGCTCTCCACCGTACCGGCGGCGCCCGGGCAGGAAGGCCGGTCGGCGGAGCTCGATCGGGCGACCGAGGTCGTGCTGGAGCTGGGGTCGCGCGAGCTGCTGCCCGACGATCCGTACGAGGACTGGTTGTTCGCTCCCCGGGAGCGCCTGCGCAGCCGCTGGCAGACCGTCGCCCTCGCGGCGGCGCGTCACGCACACGACGCCGGGCGGACGGCTGAGGCCCACGAACTGGCCGGCCAGCTGCTCGACCACGACCCGACCGACGAGGCGGCCCACCGCCTGGCCATCGAGATGTACGCGGCCGAGGGGCGCCATCACGCAGCCCGCCGACAGCTCGAGCTGTGCCGCGCAGCGCTGCGGGAGAACCTGGACGTGGATCCATCCCCGGAGATGGAGGCCCTGCTCCGGGCAGCCGTGGCGAAGGCGGGACGAGCGGGAACCGAACCGCCCGTGCCCCGGCTCGTCGCACGCCACGACGAGCTCCAGCGGGTCGAACCGCTCCTCGACCAGGTCGCCGGTGGGCAGCTCGCGGCCCTCGTGATCAGGGGCCCGGCGGGGATCGGCAAGTCCCGGCTCCTGCGGGAGGTCGTGTCGTACGCGCGCGCCGCCGGATGGAGCGTGACCGAGTGGCAGGCTGTCGAGGCCACGCGATCGCTGGCGTACGGTCCGTTCCGGATCGGCCTGGCCGGGTCCCTCGGTCCCGGGGAACTGGCGTTGCTCGAGGATCCCGCGTCCAGCGCCATCGCGACCGTGATCCCGTGGCTCGGCGTGCGCCCGCAGGTGGAGTTCGCCGAGCGGCAGGCATTGGCGTCCGCGCTGGTACTGGCCCTGGGGCGGCTCGCCTCCCGCCGACCCGTCGTCATCGCCGTGGACGATCTGCCGTGGCTCGACCCGGCGTCGCTGGAGACGCTCGGCGCCGTCGTGTCCGGGCTCCCGAATGCGCCGATCCTGCTGGCGGCGACGTACCGGGACGACGAGCCGACCGGCGAGGGGCCCGCGGCACTGGTCGACCAGATCCGGCGCGCCGGGGGTCTCGAGCTGACGCTGGGTCCGCTGGCGCCACGCGACGTGGAGCCGCTGCTGCTGGGGCATCTCGGGGGCGAATCGGTCGAGCCCCGCCTCGCGCGGCTGGCTCATGAGCACAGCGCCGGCAACCCGCTCTTCTGCCTTGAGCTCCTGCGGGCCGCCCGTGAACA
>DAIDTV010000009.1 GCA_027457005.1 Chloroflexota bacterium | reverse complement strand
ACGCTGATGGAGGAAAGCATCTCCAAATCCGCGGGCGCCACCTTCGGCGAGTACGTCTCGCCCGGCGAGTTCCGCGCGCTGATCCGCACGATTCATCGCACGCCCGCCGAGCGCACCACCACTTATAAGATCCGAAAAGTGTTCGAAGTCGCCGACGCGGGCGAACTCTTGCCGCTCGAGCGCCTGCCCGCACAGGCCGCAACCCCCGCGCCTGCCGAACAAGTGGGCTACTGATGGCCATCGTCGCACTGGCCGGAGGAATCGGCGCGTCGAAGCTCTTGTTGGGGCTCAGCCGAGCCATGGACCCGCGCGAACTGACCGTCATCGTCAACACCGGCGACGACCTCGAGCTGCACGGCCTCGAGGTCTCGCCCGACGTGGACACGGTGGTGTACACGCTGGCGGGGCTGGCCAACCCGGAGACCGGCTGGGGGCTGCGCGACGAGACCTGGTCCGCACACGAGATGCTCGGCCGGTACGGGGCGCCGACCTGGTTCCGCCTGGGCGACCGCGACCTGGCCACGCACCTGGTGCGCACCAGCCGGCTCCGCGGCGGGGCGACGCCCACCGACGTGACGGGCGAGCTCGCGCAGGCGCTGGGCGTGCGGGCACGGATCCTGCCCATGAGCGACCGGCCCGTGCGCACGCGGGTCAGGACGCCCGGCGGGTGGCTCGACTTCCAGGAGTGGTTCGTGGCCCGGGCGCACGCCGACGACGCGCTGGAGATCCGGTTCGACGGCGCCGAGGATGCGCGACCCACGGAACGGGTGCTGTCGGCGGTGAGCTCCGCGGATGCGCTCATGATCGCGCCGTCCAACCCGTTCGTCAGCATCGGGACCATCCTGGCACTGCCCGGCATGGTCGCCGCCCTGACCGGCGCGGCCGCCCCCGTCGTGGCGGTGAGCCCGATCGTGGCGGGGGTTGCCCTGAAGGGCCCGGCCGACCGCATGCTCGAGACGCTGGGCGGCGAGTCCAGCGCGCTGGGGGTGGCCCGACACTACGCCGGCCGGTATCCCGGGCTGCTGGATGGCCTGGTGGTCGACCGGGCGGACGAGGCGCAGGCGACCTCGATCGAGGCCCTGGGCATCCGGGCCCTGGCAACCTCGGCCGTCATGCGCGACGATGCGGACCGGGCACGGCTGGCCGGCGAGGTGCTCGCGTTCGCCGCCGAGCTGCAGACGGGCCGGAACGCCTCACTTGGCACACGGCAGGAGGTCTGAGGTGCGCATCGGGATCGGGCTTCCGACCGTCATCCCCGGGATGGCGGGCGACATCGTGCTCGACTGGGCACGACGGGCCGAACGGCGCGGCTTCGGCACGCTCGGCGTGATCGACCGGATCGCGTACCCCAACTACGAGCCCCTCACCGCGCTCGCCGCGGCCGCCGGCGCGACGAGCACGATCGAACTGATGACCGACGTGCTGCTCGGCCCCACCCGGGACCCGGTGCTGCTCGCGAAGCAGGCGGCGAGCCTGAGCCGGCTGTCGGGAGGCCGCTTCACGCTGGGCCTCGGAGTCGGCGCGCGGCCCGACGACTTCGCGGTGGTCGGCCGTGACTTCCACGCTCGCGGCCGCGAGTGGGACGCGGCGCTGGAGGTCATGGACCTCGTCTGGCGGGGTGGGGCGCCGGCCGGGACGACCAGGACCAGCGCGCCGGTGGTCGGTGGCGGCGGACGCCCCCGGCTCCTGTTCGGTGGCACGTCCGACGCCTCGATCCGGCGCACGGTCCGCTGGGGCTCAGGCTGGACGGCCAGCAGCAGCGCCGGCGACGCGCTCCCGGCGCTCGTCGAGCGCGTCCGGACCGCGTGGCGCGAAGCGGGCCGGGACGGCCAGCCGTGGATCTCCGTGCTCACCTACTTCGCCGCCGGGGACGGTCCCGACGACCCCCGGGCGGCCGACTTCGTGGTCGACTACTACGGGCCGCAGCGAGGACCCGCCCTGGCGGCGGGGCTGCCGCGGACCGCGGATGCCCTGCGGGCCATGGTGCGCCGGTACGGGAACCTGGGCGTCGACGAGGTGGTCGTGTTCCCGACGCTGCCCGAGCCGGACCAGGGCGACCGGCTCGCGGACGCGGTGCTCGGCTGACGGCATGGACGGCGGCGGGGGCGGCGCGGCGCGGGCGGACCTGTCGCGGCTACACGCCGTCGTGCCGCTGCGCT
The DNA here is from genome assembly GCA_027457005.1 of Chloroflexota bacterium. Lineage (GTDB taxonomy): Bacteria > Chloroflexota > Limnocylindria > Limnocylindrales > CSP1-4 > JAJYNJ01. The sequence continues at coordinate 12,712 of DAIDTV010000009.1, read as the reverse complement.
CGCTGGAGGGCGGCAAGACACGCCTGGGGGCCGCGCTGGACGCGGAGGAGCGCGAGGATCTGATCGTGGGCATGCTGCACCACGTCCTCGGGACGCTGCTGGCGTGGGGTGGAGCGGCCGAGATCCTGGTGGTGAGCCCGGACCGGGCACTCCTGTCGATCGCATCCGCGGCGGGGGCCCGCACGCTTCGCCAGGACGCCGGCGATCTCAACGAGGCGATCCGCCTCGGCCGCGACGATGTGATGGCCGGCGGCGCCACCGCGCTGCTCGTGCTGCCGGGAGATCTGCCGCTCCTCGAGCCGGAGGCGCTGGAGCGCCTCCGGGAGGCCGCGGACGCCGCCCTCGCGGCGGGGGGCGGCGCGCCGCGCGTGGCCATCGTCCCGGCCGACGCCCGGAGCGGCACCAACGCGCTGGTCCTCTCCCCGCCGGACGTCATCGAGCCGGCGTTCGGTCCCGAGAGCCTGCGCGCGCACCTCGAGGCGGCGCGGGCCGCGAACGCGAGCGTGCTGCTGGTGGAGGACCCGGCAGTGGGCTTCGACCTCGACACGCCCGCCGACGTCGAGCGGCTGCAGCCGGCACGCCTCGCCGAGCTGCAGGCGATCGGCGCGATGCCCGGCATGGAAGGCGCGTGGCCGGCACGGTGACCCGATCGGTCGAGGACGACAGGCCCCCCGCGCAGGATCCCGCCGCCCGGGGCGACACGCACCTTCCGGGTCCCGCGGCCGGCGGGCCGCCCCCCGGCGCCACGCCGGGCGAGGTCCCGGGCCGGCTCCTGGCGATCCCGCTCCCGCCGCTCCCGGATGTCCGCGCCGGCGACGACCTGGCGGCGCTCATCGCCGATGCGCTGCGGGCCGGTGCCGCGAGCGACCGGGAGCTCGTCGTCCGGCCCGGCGACGTGCTGGTGGTGACCCAGAAGATCGTCTCCAAGGCGGAGGGCCGCGTCGTGGACCTGCGCACGGTGACGCCCCGGCCCGAGGCGGTGGCGTTCGCCGGGCGGGGGGGCCGGGATCCCCGCCAGGTGGAAGTGGTGCTGCGCGAGGCGGCGCAGGTGGTCCGCATGGAGCGCGGCGTGATCGTCGCCCGCACGCGCCACGGGTACGTCTGCGCGAACGCCGGGGTCGACGCCTCCAACACCGACGCGCCCGACCTCGTCACGCTGCTGCCCGACGATCCCGACGGCTCCGCCGCCCGCATCCGGGCCGGCCTGGCCGTCCTGCTCGGGATCGAGCCGGCCGTGGTCGTGGCCGACTCGTTCGGCCGGCCCTGGCGCTGGGGCATCACGGACGTGGCGCTGGGCGTCGCCGGCTTCGCCCCGCTGGCCGACTACCGCGGCCTGGAGGACACCGGCGGACGTGCCATGCACGCGACGGTGGTGGCCGTGGCCGACGAGATCTGCGCGGCGGCCGAACTCGCCTCGGGCAAGACCTCGCGCCGGCCCGTCGTGCTCGTGCGCGGCGCGCCCCTGCCGGCCGGAGATGGATCGGTCGTCCGGGACGTCGTGATGCCGGAGGCGTTCGACCTGTTCACGTGACGGGAACCGGGGCCGGCGACGCCGGGGCGCGCCCGGGGCCGGACCGGCATCCGCGGTACTCTCCGACCATGAAGATCGGACTGCAGATCCCCAGCTTCACCTGGCCGGGCGGCGACGCCGCGATCGGCCCCACCTTCGCCCGCATCGTCCGTACCGCCGACGACGCCGGCTTCGACTCGATCTGGGTGATGGACCATTTCTTCCAGATCCCGAGCGTCGGCCAGGCGGAGGAGCCGATGCTCGAGGGCTGGTCGGCGCTGGCCTACGCCGCGGCCCTCACGAAGCGCGCGACGCTCGGCCTCATGGTCGGCGGCATCCATTACCGACAGGCCGGGCTCTGGGCCAAGGCCGCCACGACCCTCGACGTGCTCTCCGGGGGTCGCGCATGGCTGGGGATCGGCGCGGCCTGGAACGAGCAGGAGTCAAGGGCGCTCGGCTTCCCCTTCCCGCCGCTCGGCGAGCGTTTCGAGATGCTCGAGGAGACGCTGCGGGTGGTGCACGGGATGTGGACGGGCGACCGTGGCACGGGCGCGGCGTTCGAAGGGCGCCACTACCAGCTGCAGCGGCTGCTCAACAGCCCGCAGGCGCTGCAGCGGCCCCACCCCCCGATCATGATCGGCGGCGGCGGGGAACGGAAGACGCTGCGCCTCGTCGCCCAGTACGCGGACGCCACGAACATCTTCGGGGGCGCCGAGAACCTGCGGCACAAGTACGCGGTGCTGCGCGAACGCTGCGAGGAGGTGGGCCGGCCCTTCGACGAGATCGAGCGGTCCAACCTCAACGGCTTCCTGGTGAGCCGCGACGGGGGCGCGGAGAGCACGTCCCCGTCCGGGATGGTCGACCGCATCGGCGCCTGGCACGACGCCGGCTCGCAGCACGCCATCTTCTCGATCCGGAACGTGTCGGAGCCGGGAATCCTGGAGCTGCTGGGGCGCGACGTGGTGCCGCAGGTCCACGCGATGGACCGCTAGCCGTACCCTGTTCGGCACGCGGACCGACCGATCACGCGCAGCAGGCAGCGAGGAGCGCACATGCCGGAGCCCGCCCAGCAACGCACGTCCTCTCCCGAGGCGACGGCCCCCGGGCCCCGCATCGTGGCCTCCGTCCTGCCGGCCGACCTGTCGCGGCTCGGCGAGGAGGTGGCCGCGCTCGAGGCGGCGGGCGTGGACTGGATCCAGTGGGACGTGATGGACGCGTGCTTCGTGCCGAACCTCACCTTCGGCCCGGACGTCATCGCCGCGGCCCGCCGGCACACCTCGCTGCCGTTCGAGGCGCAGCTGATGGTGGCCAACCCCGACGTGCTGATCGGCCCGTGCGTGGAGGCCGGCTGCGAGCGGGTGATCGTCCACGCCGAGTCGACCCACAACCTGCACCGCAGCCTGATGCACGTGGCGGAGTCGGGTGGCAGGGCGGGGGTGGCCATGAACCCGGCGACACCCGTCGAGGCCGTGGTCAACGTGCTCGACCTGGTGGACCTGGTGCTGGTGATGACGGTGAACCCGGGCTTCGGCGGACAGGCCTACCTGGCCACCATGGAGCCCAAGCTGCGGCTGGCGCGGTCGGCCCTCGAGGCAACCGGCCGGCGGATCTGGCTGGAGGTGGACGGGGGGATCGCGCCCGACACGATCGTGAGCTGCGCGGGCGCCGGAGCCGACGTGTTCGTCACCGGCAGCACGCTGTTCCACGATCCGCGGGGGCCCCGCCACGCCGTGCAGGAACTGCGCGACCTGGCCACGCAGGGCATCGGCGATCCCGCGTTCCGGATGCGGTAAGATACTCCCTGGGGGTATCAGGACGACGAGATACGGCGAGCGATACCGCGGAGCACCATGGAGCAGACGGCAATGACGCAGGGTATGGGCGGGTTCGGCGGCCTCAAGTCGCTGCAGATCATCGGCGACGCCGAGCAGCCACTTGCCGCACCGGTCGGCCAGCCCATTGCCGTCGCCCCTGACGAGGGACGCACCGAGGCGAAGGTCGTCATCGTCGGGTCCGGCCCGGCCGGGCTCACCGCCGCCATCTACGCGGCGCGCGCGAACCTCGCTCCGATCGTGCTGGGCGGGTACGAGGCAGGCGGCCAGCTCATGATCACCAGCGAGGTGGAGAACTTCCCGGGCTTTCCCGAGGGGATCCAGGGCCCCGAGCTGATGGATCGCATGCGTGCCCAGGCCGCGCGCTTCGGCGCCCTCCTGGTCGATGTCGACGTGGAGCGCGTGGACTTCTCGGCGCGGCCCTTCCGGCTGTGGGCGGGCGGGGTCGAGTACACCGCCCAGTCGGTGATCGTGGCGAGCGGCGCCTCGGCCATATGGCTCGACATCGAGAGCGAGACGCGCCTGCGCGGCCGCGGTGTCAGCGCCTGCGCCACGTGCGACGGCTTCTTCTTCCGGGACCGGAAGGTGATCGTGGTGGGCGGCGGCGATTCGGCGCTCGAGGAGGCGCTGTTCCTGACCAACTTCGCCAGCGAGGTGGTGATGGTGCACCGCCGCGACCAGTTCCGCGGCAGCCGGATCATGCAGGAGCGCGCCCTCGCCCACCCGAAGATCCGCGTGGCGTGGAACAGCCAGGTGGTGGAGGTGCTGGGCGACCAGAAGGTCACCGGCGTGCGCCTGCGCGATGCGGTGACCGGCGACGAGCGGGACGAGCCGGCAGACGGCGTCTTCGTGGCCATCGGCCACCGGCCCAACACGGGCGTCTTCCGGGACTGGCTGGAGGTCGACCCGAAGGGGTACCTGACCGTCCACGGTGAGACCGCCACGCGGGTCGACGGCGTGTTCGTCGCGGGCGACGTGCGCGACCACCGGTACCGCCAGGCGGTGACGGCGGCGGGCGACGGATGCCGCGCGGCCATCGACGCCGAGCGCTGGCTCGCCGAGCACGAGCTGGCGGAACCCGCAACGGCCACCGCGTGGTGACGCCTGCCGCACCGGCACAACGGAGGAATCGACCGGCATGACGAAGCACGCGCTGGTGCGCTGGGACGGCGGGATGCACCTCGTCGGCGAGGCGAGCACGGGTGACCGGCTCGAGATGGACGACGAGGCCGGGGGCCACGGGTTCCGGCCCTCCGAGTTGCTGATGGTGTCGCTCGGGGGCTGCACCGCGATGGACGTGGTCTCGATCCTGCGCAAGAAGCAGCAGACGATCGCCTCGTACGAGGTGGACGTGACCGGTGAGACCCGGCCCACGCACCCCAAGGCCTACACGGACGTGGTGGTGGAGCACCGCGTGGAGGGCGACCCGCTCGACCCGGAGGCGGTCCGCCGCGCGATCGAGCTGTCGGCGACGAAGTACTGCACCGTGACCGGCGTCATGGCGACGGGCATCGCGCGCATCGTGCACCGCTACGTGGTCCGCAACGCCTCGGGCGAGCATCGCGGCGAGGTGATCACCACGGGCCCGCGGGGCGTCAACGTGGCCGGGCTCGAGCAGGGCTGACCGGCCCGCCCCGGCCCGCTCGCGGGCCTGCGGATCAGCTCGCGGAGCCGCCACCGGCTTCCGCCACGCCCCAACACTCGGCCTGCGATGGACGGCGCTCCGCGTCTTGACACCACGGCGAGGTCTGTAGCATCCTGCGGCCGAAGGGTTTTGTTGCGGGCCGCCACAATCCCGTGGTAGCGGCGACACGTGGGGAGACGAGTGGACGTCGCGGGCATGCCAGTGATCGAACGCAACGGACAGAACGGTGCCCTGCGCAGGCAGAACCTGAGCCGGATGCTGCGAGAGGTGCACGTCGGCGGGGCCCTGTCGAGGTCCGACCTGGCCGCCAGGATGGGCGTCAACCGCAGCACGGTCGGCTCGCTGGTCGGCGAGCTCTCGGACCGCGGCCTCGTGGTCGAGCGCGCGCCCGTGATGCGGACGGTGCCGGGGCGCCCGTCACCGCTCGTCGCGCCCCGTCGCGATGGCCCCGTGGTCCTGGCCACGGAGATCGCCACCGATTCGCTTGCCGTGGCCGTGGTCGGCCTCGGAGGCGAGATCGTGAGCTGTGCCCGCACGGACCGCTCGCGTGCGTGGCGCTCACCCGCGGAGACGCTCGACGACCTGGAGGCGCTGGCGGCGCCGCTGGTCGCGGCGCTCTGCTGCGCTGAATCGATCCTGGCGGTGGGCATCTCGATTCCCGGCATGGTGCGCCGCGAGGACGGCTTCCTCCACATCGCACCGAACCTGGGCTGGCGGGACGTGCCTCTCTCGGAGCTCGTCGCTGCACGCCTCGGGCTGGACGTGGCCGTGGCGGCCGGCAACGATGCCGACCTCGCCACGCCCGCCTCGCCCCACAGGCAGATGAAGTCACTGCTGCCAACGCCGGCCCCCCGGGTGTGCTCGGCGAGCGTGGCGAGGTGGGGCACATGCCGGTCAACCCCCGGGGAGCGCCCTGCCACTGCGGTTCCCGCGGATGCTGGGAAACCGAGGTCGGCGAGGACGCACTGCTGCGCAATGCCGGCCTGCAGGCCGTCGGCGGCGGACGCATGGCGCTCGAGGCGGTGTTCGCCGCGGCCGACCGGGGTGACGAGGGGGCGCTCGCCGCGATCTCCAGCGTGGGGAACTGGCTGGGGGTGGGGTTGGCCGGTCTCGTAAACATCTTCAACCCGAGCGGCATCGCCCTCGGAGGTCTCTACGCGCGCCTCTACCCCTACGTGCGCGACCGGGTGGCGCGCGTCATCCGCGAACGTGCGATGCCCGCGCCGCGCGCGCTCGTCGAGGTGATGCCGGCCGCGCTGGGCCCCGATTCCGCGCTGCTCGGCGCCGCGGAGCTGGCGTTCGCCCCCACGATTGCAGATCCAACCATGGTCCCCCGGCGCGCCGTGCGTCAGCGTCGGATCGTCCCGGTGGGAACCGTCGTCGGAAGGAATACGATTGTGCACGATCAAGGAGGTGAAACAGCAGCACAGCGCACAGCGTGAACGTGGCCGCTCGGCCGTCGCGATGCGCGACCCGGGCCCGGCCACCCGATGCGCCACGGGGACCAGATGGTGCAAGAGGAGAGCAATTCGTGAAACTGCCTACAAAGCTGTTCGCCGCGATAGCGGCGACGGGGATCATCGTGTCGGCGTGCAGCAGCGCCGCGACGACGGCGCCGACCGCGGCACCGGCGACGGCGGCTCCTGCGAGCGTCGCGCCCGCCAGCGTCGCACCGGCCAGCGCGGCACCGGCCAGCGCCGCCGCCTCGGCCGCGGCCGTCACCGTTCCGGCCATCACCGTTTCCTCGTTCGACTCGAGCTTCTCGGCCATGTCCCAGCTCACGGGACTCACCGCGGCCGGCAAGGGGCTCGTCGGCGTCGTGCTTCCAGACGCCACGTCGTCGGGCCGGTACGTCAGCTATGACGCGCCGTACCTGACCAAGGCGTTCCAGGCGGCCGGGTACTCCGCCAGCGACTTCAAGATCGACAACGCCCAGGGCACCGACGCCACCGAGCTGGCCCTCGCCCAGGCCGACATCCAGGCCGGTGCCAAGGTCCTGCTGATCGACCCGATCGACAGCGTCGTCGGCAACCAGGTCCAGGCAGCCGCCGCCGCCGCGGGCGTCACGATGATCAGCTACGACCGCGCCACCTTCCAGGGCACCAACACCTACTACGTCAGCTTCGACAACGTCCAGGTCGGCAAGCTGATCGGCCAGGGCTTCATGCAGTGCGTCAAGGACTGGGGCGTCAAGAACCCCCAGGTCTTCCAGCTGAACGGCGGCCAGGACACCGACCCGAACGCGATCTCGTTCGCCGAGGGCTACAACTCGGTGATCTGGGGCCAGTCGACGGCGCTTCCGAAGCCGGGCATCACCAACAGCGCCGGCATGAAGCTCGTCGGCAACCAGATCGCCCCAGGATGGGACAACGCCAAGGGCCAGGCCATCTTCCAGCAGGCCTACACGGCGAACAAGGCGATCAACGCCACGGTCGAGGCCAACGACGGCCTTGCCCAGTCGGTGATCACCGTCCTCAAGGCCGCCGGTGTGCCCGCCAAGAAGATCCCGACCACGGGACAGGACGCCACGATCCAGGGGATGGAGAGCATCCTGCAGGGCTTCCAGTGCGGCTCCGTCTACAAGCCGATCTACCTCGAGGCCCAGGCGGCCGTCGCCCTGGCCACGATCCTTCGCGCCGGTCAGACCCCGCCGTCGGCCCTCGTCAACGGCACCACGACCGATCCCAAGAACCCGGCCACGACTGAGCCGGCGATCCTCCTGACCCCGTACTGGGTCAACGCCGCCAACATGGCGTCGACGGTCATCAAGGACAACTTCGTATCCGCCAAGGATCTGTGCGCGGCGGTCGGGACCAGCGCCTGCGCTGCCGCCAGCATCACCCCCTGAGAGCGTGATCTCAGGCCGATAGGGCTGGGTCGACCAGCCAGACCACCATGTCGCACCCGCACCGCGCGGGTGCGACATGGTTATTGCGGGACGACGCTGCAGGACGGGACGCCGGCGTGCATGCTGGCGCCGAACAGGCGGACCGGCGTGCCGGCCCCACGTGACACTCGGTAGATCCAGGACCAGCGCCGTGGACGCGTTCAGCCGCCCAGGTACCCGGAGGACGAAGGGATGGACATGACGACTCCCGAAGGCGGCCCCGCCGGAGGTGCCCCCGGCTCCGAAGGGCGCGTCCTCGTGGATCCTCCCGCCGGAACCGAGCCTCTGCTCAGGCTGCGGGGTATCAGCAAGCATTTCGGTGCGGTCCAGGCATTGTTCGACGTCGACCTGGATCTCCCGGCGGGACAGGTGACCGCCCTGTGCGGCGACAACGGCGCCGGCAAGTCGGTGCTGACCAAGACCATCGCCGGCATCCACCAGCCCGACAAGGGGGAGATGTACTGGGAAGGGCGGCTCGTCCACATCCACAGCCCGAAGGATTCCGCCTCCCTCGGCATCGAGACCGTGTACCAGGATCTTGCCCTCGCCGACAACCTGGACATCGTCCAGAACATGTTCCTGGGCCGCGAGAGACTCAATCGCCTGTTCCTCAACGAGGACAGCATGGAGCGGGCCGCCGCGGAGACCCTGGCCAGCCTCCACGTCACCACGGTCCGCTCGATCCGCCAGCCCGTGGCCACGCTGTCCGGCGGCCAGCGGCAGGCGGTGGCCGTGGCGAAGGCGGTCATGTGGAACTCCAAGCTGGTGATGCTGGACGAGCCGACGGCAGCCCTCGGCGTCGCCCAGACCCGGATGGTGCTCGACCTGGTCAAGCGGCTCAAGGACCACGGACTCGCGGTGATGGTGATCTCGCACAACCTGAACGACGTGTTCGAGGTCGCCGACCGGGTGGCCGTTCTTCACCTCGGCCGGATGGTCGCCCAGGACCGGATCTCGGCCTTCGACCGGGAGAGCGTGGTGGATTTCATGACCTCCGGCCGGTCGAGCCGCCAGGTGGCGACATCCGGCTCCAGCCAGGGGAGGAACTGAGCAGTGGCAGGGGTCGATGACGAACAGGGGGGCGTGAAGGCTCCCAGCGACATCGCCGCCGAAGCCGAGGCGGCGCCCGACCTCACCGCTGCGGCCGTCGAGGTCATTCCGCCGGAGATCCTCGCCCAGTCCCTGCGCCAGTACCTGCGGGCGTGGTTCACCCGGGTAAGGAGCGGCGACGCCGGCGTCCTGCCCGTGGTGGCTGCCCTGGTCGCCGTCACCATCGTCTTCCAGATCGTCAGCCCGAACCACATCTACCTGTCTCCGGGCAACCTCGTCAACCTGTTCGACCAGAGCGCGGTGTTCATCGTGCTCGGGATGGGCGAGATCTTCGTCCTGCTGCTGGGCGAGATCGACCTGTCGATCGGCTACGTGGCGGCGATCGGCGGGATCCTCGCCGGCGAGTTCGTGCAGCCGGACATCAACTGGCCGTGGTGGGCGGCGATCGCGGCGGCGCTGCTGGCCTGCGCCGGGATCGGGGCCCTCCACGGGATCATCATCACCCGGTTGCGGTTGCCGTCCTTCGTGGTCACGCTGGCCGGCAACCTGTTCTGGTTCGGGGTCATGATCATCATCCTCGGCCCCGCCGGTGGCGTGGCGATCACGAGCACGATCCAGGAGAACCAGAAGGTCCTGTCGGGCATCGTCTACGCGTACATCGATCCGGTGATCAGCTGGATCGGGCTGCTGGTGATCGTCGCGCTGCTCGGCGGGTCGATGTGGTTGCGCGACACCGGCCGGCGGCGCAGCGGCCTGGTGGCCCCACCGGTCGGCCTCACTCTCGCCAAGGTCGCCTTCATCGCCGTGGCCGGGATCGCCGTGGTGGCGATCTGCAACATCAACCGGGGCCAGTACCTGCCGATCATCGGGGTGCCGTGGGTGGTTCCCCTCGTCCTCGTGGTGCTCGGCGTATCGATGGTCCTGCTGGAGCACATGCAGTTCGGGCGCCACATGTACGCCGTGGGCGGCAACCCCGAGGCGGCTCGCCGGGCCGGCGTGGGCGTGACGGCGATCCGGACCTGGGCATTCGTGCTGTGCTCCCTCACCGCCGGGATCGCCGGGATCATCTACTGCTCGCAGCTCGGCGGCATCACCACCAACATCAACGGTGGCCAGTACGTGCTCTATGCCGTGGCCGCCGCGGTCATCGGCGGCACCAGCCTCATCGGCGGACGCGGCCGGGCCATCCACGGTCTTCTCGGCGGGCTCGTCATCGGGGCCATCTACAACGGCCTGTACCTGCTGGGGCTGCAGATCCAGTGGCAGCTGATCGCCACCGGACTGGTGCTGCTGGCCGCGGTGACCATCGATGCGCTGTCCCGGCGAGGGGCCACCGGCGGGAGCCTGGTCCGGGTCTGACCCGGCCGGCGGGATGGTGGGCGGCGGAGCGACCGCTGCCCACTGATCGGGGTTTGCGCGTCATTATGCGTGTCTGTGTATACTCATGCGCCCATGACGCCATCGACCGCACCCACGTCCACGCCACCCGGCCCCGCGGCCACTGGTTCCCGCCCGGCCTCGGCCGGCTCGCGGCCGGTCCGCGTGGGGATCCTCGGCGCCACCGGGTACGTGGGCGCGGAGCTGGTCCGGCTGCTGGAACGCCACCCCGCGGTGCGCATCGTTGCGCTCGCCGCGCGAAACCGGGACGGGGTGCCGGTAGGCGAGGCGTTCGCGCACCTCGCGGAGACGGGCCATCGCATCGATCCCGGGCTGCCCGACGCGTCGGAGCTCGACGTGGCGATGCTCGCCCTGCCGCACGGTCAGGCGGCCGCCATCGCGCCCGCGCTCGCGGCCAGCTGGCTCCTCGTGGTCGACCTGGGCGCGGACTTCCGGCTGGCCGACCCGGCCGACTACCGGGAGTTCTACGCCCTCGACCACCCCGCCCCGGAGCTCCTCCCCGGCGGCCCCGGACGACCTGCTGCGGACGGCCGCCCCACGCTCCCAGCGGCGGTGTACGGGCTGCCGGAGCTTCATCGCGACCGGATCCGTGGCGCGCGGCTGATCGCCTCGCCGGGGTGCTACCCCACCACCACGATCCTGGCCCTCGCGCCGCTCGCTCGCGCCGGCCTCATTGCGGACGTCGTGGTCGACGCCAAGAGCGGGGTGAGCGGCGCGGGCCGCGAGCCGAAGCTGGAGACGCACTTCTCCGAGGCAAACGAGTCGGTGCGGGCGTACGGGCTGGGCGGCCACCGGCACCTGCCGGAGATCCGCGACCAGCTGGCGGGGCTGGGCGCCTCGGCCGAGTCGATGGCGGGCCTGGTCTTCACGCCGCACCTGGTGCCCATGACCCGCGGGCTGCTCGCCACCTGCTACGTGCGGCCCTCGCGGCCGGTGACCCAGGCGGAGCTGGACGCCCTGTACGGCGAGATGTACGGGAGTGAGCCGTTCGTGCAGGTCGCGCCCGTGCCCCCCTCCACGAAGACCGTGACCGGCAGCAACCTGTGCCGCGTGCACGTCCGGCTCGACACGCGAAGCGGACGGATCCTGGCCATCGCCGTGACCGACAACCTCGTCAAGGGCGCCGCCGGGCAGGCGGTGCAGTCGCTCAACATCGTGAGCGGCCTGCCCGAGACGACCGGGCTCGAGCAGCTCCCCCTCTACCCGTGAATCCTGAGACGATCGGCAGCCCGAGTGCCACCGCCGTCGCCACGCTGGATGCGCCGGCCCTGGCGCGCCTCGCCCTGGAGGCCGCCCGCGTGGCCGTGGAGACGCGGCCGCGGATGCCGGCCGGTTTCGCGGCCGGGGCGCTCGCGGCCGGGATCAAGCCGAGCGGCCGGCCGGACCTCGCGGTGATCGCGGTGACGACGCCCGGCCCGGCCTCGGCGGCCGCCCTGTTCACCCGGAACCTGGTCCAGGCGGCACCGGTCCGCCTGAGCCGCGCCCACCTCGCCGTGACAGGAGCCCGGTTCGACGCGGGTCCGGGCGGCGCCGGGGGACCTTCGGCAGGGCGCGCCCCGGACGCCGGCGACGTCCAGGCCTCGTCCCGCCGCGGCCAATGGACGCCGCCGCACGGCACGGCCCGGGTGGTCGCGGTCACGGCCGGCTCGGCCAACGCCGCCACGGGGCCCGCAGGCGACGCCGACCAGGCGGAGATCGCCCGACTGCTGGCGGCGGCCGCCGGGTGCGCGCCGGAGGAGACCCTCCTCGCCTCGACCGGGCTGATCGGGACGCGGCTGCCGGTGGGCAGGGTGGCCGCGGGGATCGAGGCGCTGGTCCCCGGCGGGCTTGCGGACGACGACGAGGCGCTGGCCGCCGTCGCCACCGCGATGATGACGACCGACACGCGGCTCAAGGCGGCGACCGCGGTCCTGGAGCTGCCGGCCGGCGGGGGCACGCGCCAGGTCCGCATCACCGGGGTGGTCAAGGGCGTCGGCATGATCCATCCCGGGATGGCGACCATGATCGCGCTCGTGCTGACCGACGCGGCGGTCGCCCCCCCGACGCTCGCGGCGCTCCTGCGGCCCGCGGTGGCCCTGTCGTTCGACCAGCTCACCGTGGATGGCGACACCTCGACCAACGACACCGTGTTCGTGCTGGCCTCGGGCGCGTCGGGCGCGGACGAGGTGGCACCCGGGTCCCCGGAGGCCGGCCTCCTGGGCGCCGCCCTTGCGGCCGTGTGCCGGTCGCTCGCGCGTCAGCAGGCTGCCGATGGTGAGGGCGCGACATGCATGATCACCTGCCGCGTGTCGGGCGCCGCGGACCTCGCCGACGCGCGCGCCGCCTCGCGCGCGGTCGTCGGCAGCAGCCTGCTAAAGGCGGCAGTGCACGGGCGCGACCCGAACTGGGGC